>JBIKVL010000576.1:0-3831 GCA_044356875.1 Pirellulaceae bacterium
AAACGCCAGCCAGCGAAACGAGAGCCCGCGAACGATCGGAATTCAAACGACAGACTGCCATCTTGGATCTCGCTTCCTGCGAACCGTCGCCGCGATCCCTGCGGCTGGTAAACTTTGCCGGCGCACTGCCAGCGCGTCGCTATGATCGGCGTTCCGCGTTCCGGACTTAAGGCCAATTTGAAAAAATCGCCAAGAACGGGTCAGTCGCCCAGGATGGGGACTTCCAGCACCAACGGCTCGGGGCCGAACAGATTCGCGCGAATCCGGTCGCTGAGCTCATCCGCGTCCGCAACTCGATGAGCCGCCACTCCCAGCGACTTGGCGAGGCCAACGAAGTCGATCGACGGCGGCCCGAGATCCAGCCCCGGACTGGCGCCGTGAGCGACATCGGGCATGTCGAGCACCTGACCGCAGACCTTCAGAATCCGGTATTCGCGATTGTTGGCGATGATGAACGTGACCGGTATCCGGTACCGCGCCGCCGTCCACAGCCCTTGGATGCCGTACATCGCGGCGCCGTCACCCAACAGCCCGATGACCGGCCGCTCGGGCCACGCCAGCTTCACCCCAAGCGCGCATCCGAGTCCCCAGCCCAAGGCCCAACCACGGTGCGCGAAATGGCCCGTCGGGTCGCTCAACACCCCCAGCCGTTCCAGCACATTGTGGTGCGTCGTGATCGACTCCTCGACAACTGCCGCGTTTCCAGGAAGGACTCGGGCGAGCGCGTTCATCAGCGTCAGCGGCGGCATGCCACGCTCGGAAACCGGCTGCGACGCGATTTCCGCTCGCAACGCGTCTTGGGACGCTTTTCGTTCGGCCGTCCACCGCGCGACGCGTTCGGCCGCCGCCCGGCGCGAATCGTCGGTCGCCCGCGCCGCCAACAGTTCCCGCAATTCTTCCAGCCCGCATCGGGGATCGCCCACCAAGCCGACCTCGACCGGATAGTTCTTTCCGATCTGCCATGGGTCGTTGTCGAGCTGCACCAGCGCCAGCCCCTCGGGCAGCGGCCGATCGGGCGGCTTGTGAATGTACAACCGCAGCAGGTTGATCCCCACCGCCAACGCGACATCGAACTCGGACAGCCGCGCGTAAATCTCCGGCGACCAATATGGCAGAATCCCCGCGTACAACGGGTGATCCGAGGCCATCGGCAACCGTCCATGGGCGGTCGTGTTCTCCGCGAACACCGGCGCGCCCCAGGTTTCGGCGAGGCGCGCCAACGCCGCCGACCCGCCCGACTCGGTCACGCGACTGCCCGCCAGGATCACTGGCCGCCGAGCCGCCGCCAGCCGCTCGGCCGCCCGCCGCAGAGCGGCTTCCGCCGGTCGAATACCCCGATCCAGCACGCAGGGCGGCGACACATCGGGTTGTTCCAACCATTCGCGCTGGACATCCAACGGCAACGAAAGAAAGACCGGCCCCGTCGGCGGCGTCAGCGCCGTCTGCACCGCGCGACGAACCGCCGACGGCACGTCCTCCGCCCGCTGCACCTCGCAGGCCCACTTGGTCCACGGCCGAGCCACCGACACCAAGTCGCCTTCCAACACCGGCTCGCCGAACCGCAACCGCCGATCCTGCTGTCCCGCCGTCACCACGAGCGGCGTGCCCTCGCAATGGGCGTTGTAAAGCATCCCCATCGCGTTTCCCAATCCGCACGCCACATGCAGATTGCAGACGCCCACATTCCCCGACGCCATCGCGTAGCCGTCCGCCATGCCGACCACGGGAATCTCGTGCAACCCCAAGAGATAGCGGAACCGCGAGTCCCGCCCGAGCGCCTCGTTCAAAGGCAACTCGGTCGTGCCCGGGTTGCCAAAGATATGCGACACGCCGGCCGCCGCCAGAATCTCCAAAAAGGCTTGAATGCTTTGCATGGCGGGCCGAGTTGTTAGGTGCCGAGTATTAACCACGGATTACGCGGATGAGCACGGATATAAACACTGGTCGTTTTTATGAATAAAACGCTTTGTGTTTCCTGTTTTCGGCTACATCAATCCGAAATAGTAATCCGCGGGATTTACTCCCCCAATCCATCCGTTTCATCCGAGCTATCCGTGGTTCAATACGAACCCCTCTATCTGCCTTCCGTGTCTTTCCGTGTTGGTCCGTGGCCAAAAGCCTTTTTCTTTCAATCCGCAGCGCTGGGTCGCCAGGACATCGGGGCTACTTGCCGCCAGCGGAGCGGGCTTTCAGCTTCGGGTCGCCCGCCAACGGCAGCGAGACCGCCTTGCCCAGCTCAGCCGCTTTGTAAATGGCGAGGATGATTTCCACCGAGCGGCGGCCTTCCGCGCCATCGACCAGCGGACGGCGGCCCTTTTTGATCGCGTCCAGCACGTCGCGGAACAGGAGCATGTGGCCGTGATGGCCGATCGCCGCCGGGTCCGAAGCGCCGCCACCCGTTTTCGTCCGGTCCGCCATCTTGGCCAGCAACGCTTCGTCGCGTTTCGTCATTTTGGCGAACGCCCACGTCTTCAGGCTCTCCTCCTCCAATACCACCGACCCTTCCGACCCATGAATCTCGACCCGCTTCAGCGATCCGGGGAACGCGGCGGTTGTGGCTTCAATGACTCCCAACGCGCCGTTGGCGAACTTCAAGGTCGCCATCGCCACGTCTTCGACCTCGATCCGTTCGTGGGCGAGCGTGGCGGTGACGGCGGAGATTTCGACCACCGGTCCCATGATCCAGGTCAACAGATCGACGCTGTGGATCGCTTGGTTCATCAGTGCGCCGCCGCCATCGAATTTCCATGTCCCGCGCCACGCGCCGCTGTCATAGTACTGCTGGGTGCGGAACCATTTCACATAGGCGTCGCCCACGGTCAGCCGGCCGAAGCGGCCGCCATCGACCGCCGCCTTCAACAATTGGGACGACTCATGGAACCGCGACGGGAAGATCGTGGAGAGCGTCACGCCCGCTTTGTCGCACGCCTTGATAATCGCATCGCACCGAGACAAGGTGATCTCGAGCGGCTTTTCCACGATCACATGCTTTCCGGCCTGGGCGGCGGCGATCGCCGGTTCCATATGAGCGCCGCTCGGCGTGCATATCGTCACCACATGGATGTCGGGGTTGGCGAGCATCTTGTCGAGGTCGTGGTAGGCGGTGCAGCCGATCTCGCCCGCCAGCCGATCCGCCGAGGCGGGCATGGTGTCGAAACAGCCCACCACCTTGGCGCCGCGCAGGTCGGCCACGGCCTTCGAGTGGAACTTGGCGATCATCCCGCAGCCGATAAGTCCGAAACCGATGGCCATCTGGCGAGTACTCCAAAAGACGAAAGAGGGCAGAATCCGGAGCATGGCCGCCGTCGCGAAAACAATCGGCACCGCATGCGTGGCGGCGGATTATAGCAGGCGTTCGCGGAGTTGCTCCACGACCCGCGTGGCCGCTCGCTCGCCACTGCGGACACAGAACGGAATGCCGACTCCGCGATAGGCGTTTCCCGCCAACGCGAAGCCCGGTTGGGCCGCCTCGAGCGCCTCGATCCGTTCGACCCGCTCGAGATGTCCGACATGGTACTGCGGCATCGCGCCATCCCACCGCACGACCTCGCTGAACACCGGCGGACCGTCCACACCCAACAGTTCGTTCAAGTCCGCGTGCGCCGCCTCGCGCAACTCGGCATCGCTCAATTCCAGCAACTCGGGCTGGCATGCCCCGCCCAGAAAAGTCCGCGTGATCACCAGATCGTCCGGCGCGCGGCCCACGAACTTCACGCTCGCGAAACTTCCCGACAGGATCCGCAGCCGCTCGACCAGCGGCACGACAAACCCGAATCCGTTGAGCGGATGGCGAATGTCCGACCGACGGTAGACACCGAGCACGATCGCCGC
>JBIKVL010000579.1:0-3830 GCA_044356875.1 Pirellulaceae bacterium
AACATCCGGCATGTGAAGGCGGCGATGGTGGAAGCGGCCCGCGCGTTCGCCGACCTGTCGAAGCGTGGCGCCGGGCTGGAATTCCTCGACATCGGCGGCGGGCTCGGCGTCGATTACGACGGGTCGCAGACGAATTTCGAATCGAGCGTGAACTACACGCTGCAGGAATACGCGAACGATGTCGTCCACCATGTGCGAACCGTGTGTGACGAAGTTGGAGTGCAGCATCCGACGATCATTTCGGAGAGTGGCCGGGCGGTCGTGGCGTATCACAGCGCTCTGGTGTTCGGAGTGCTTGGCGTCTCGGCTCAGGGGGGAAACCACCGCGGTCCGCACATGCCGGACGAACTGCCCAAAGACTCGCCGCAACCGCTGCTCGACCTGCTTGACGCCTACAAGGGCGTGACCGCCCGCAACGTCCTGGAGAGCTACCACGACGCCCAGCAATCGCTCGACACGATCATGACGCTGTTCGGCACCGGCTACCTATCGCTCGATCAGCGGGCGCTGGCCGAAACGATCTACTTCGGGGTCTGCCACAAGATCCGCCGGTTGCTTGAACAGGCCGATTTCGTCCCCGAGGAACTGCAGGGGCTCGACGCCACGTTGTCCGACACCTACTTCTGCAATTTTTCGCTCTTCCAGTCGATGCCCGACAGTTGGGCGATCAAGCAACTGTTCCCGGTCACGCCGATCCATCGGCTGAACGAACGGCCGACGCATCATGCGGTGCTGGGCGACATCACCTGCGACTCGGACGGGAAGATCGACCAATTCATCGATCGCCGCGACGTGAAGCGGACGTTGCTGCTCCATGAATTCGACGGCCGTCCGTATTATCTGTCGGCGTTCCTGGTCGGCGCCTACCAAGAGATCCTTGGCGACCTGCACAATCTGTTTGGCGACACCAACACCGTGCATGTCGAACTGAACGCGAAAGGTGATGTCATCCTCGAAACGATCGTGAAAGGCGAAACGGTCAGCGAGGTTTTGGACTACGTTCAATTCCATGACCGCGATCTGATTCATCGCCTTCAATCGGCGGTTGAAGAGGCGATACGCCAAGGCCGCATCGACCACAAACAGGCCGGCCAATTCGTCAAGTTTTACGAAGCCGGCTTGCAAGGCTACACGTATTTGGAAGAGGCCGGGGCCGAGTAGCCCTGGGCGGGGCCATGCCAGCCAATCTCACGCCGCAATACCACAAGGCCGAAGCCGACTATCGCCGCGCGTCGACGCCCGACGAGGAGCTGCGCTGCCTCGAGGTGATGTTGCGGGAGATGCCCAAGCACAAGGGCACCGACAAACTCCAAGCGGAACTCAAGCAAAAGATCAGCAAAACGCGGCAGGAAGCCGAACAGCAACGGACGTCGAAAAAGTCGTCGCCCGGGATTCGGATTCCCCGACAAGGCGCCGGCCGCGCCGTGCTGATCGGCGGACCCAACTCCGGCAAAAGCCAATTGCTCCGCAGCCTCACCCGGGCGACGCCCGAAGTAGCGCCCTATCCGTTCACCACTCGCGAGCCGCTCCCTGGCATGATGCCATGGGAAGACGTCATGGTGCAGTTGATCGATACCCCGCCCATCACGGTCGACGTGTTCGACCCGAATCTGCTGGGACTGGTCCGCGGAGCGGACTTGGCGCTGCTGCTCGTCGATCTTGGTTCGGACGATGGGATCGGCGAGCTGCAAGCGGTGTGGGACCGCTTCCAAAGTTCCAAAACGCGGTTGGCCCGCGAATCGCATTTGGATGAAGAGGATCTCGGCGTGTCGTACACGCGGACCTTCCTTGTGCCGAACAAAATGGATCTCCCTGAAGCGGCCGACCGAATGGCGCTCATGCGCGAATTCTGCCCGCTCGACTTGGAGGAGTATCCGATTTCCGCCGAACATGGCACGGGACTCGAGACGCTGCGGGATGCCGTTTATCACGCGCTCGACGTGGTCCGCGTCTACACGAAATTGCCGACGAAAAAGGAGCCGGATTACGACCGGCCGTTCACGCTGCGCCGCGGCGGCACGCTCTTGGATGTCGCCGAACTGGTGCATCGCGACTTGGCGAAAAACTTCAAGGGGGCCCGCGTGTGGGGAACCAATGTCCACAACGGGTCGCTGATGAAGGGCGATTACGTCGTGCATGATAAGGATGTCGTCGAGATTCACGCATGACGAACGCGCAAATCGCCGAGGTTTTCTCGCGGCTCGGAGACCTGTTGGAAATCAGCGGCGCCAATCCGTTTCGCGTCCGCGCCTATCGCACTGGCGCCCGCGCGGTGGAGAGCCACGCCGAGTCGCTCGCGGACTACTGGAACCGACACAACAGCCTGCCCGCCATCGCGGGAATCGGCGAAGATCTGTCGCAGAAGATCGCCCAGTTGGTCCGCGGCGAGGAGATTCCGCTGCTGCGGGAACTGGAGGCCAAGATCCCCAACGGCGTCTTGGCGATGCTGCGCGTTCCCGGCCTGGGGCCCAGTAAGGCGGCGCGGTTGCACAAAGAGCTTGGCATCCAATCGCTGGACCAGTTGCGGGCGGCCTGCGAAGCGGGCCAAGTCCAGCATTTGAAAGGGTTCGGCGCCAAGACCGAACAAATGATCCTCAAGGGGTTGGCGATCGCCGAAACGGCGGCTCGGCGATTGCTGTGGGCCGACGCCGAGCAACTGGCGCAGGCGTTGCGGCGGCATCTTGCGACGGCGGCGGGCATCGAACGGCTCGAACTGGCGGGCAGCTATCGTCGCGGCAAAGACACGGTGGGCGATCTGGATATCCTGGTGGTCGCGGCCGACCCGGTGGCGGTCATGGATCGGTTCGCGACCTTTCCCGCGTTGTCGTCGGTGATCGGGCGTGGCGACACCAAGATGTCGGTCCGCACTGGCGAGAATTTCCAGATCGATCTGCGAGTGGTTCCGGCCAGGTCGTTTGGCGCCGCCTTGCAGTATTTCACCGGCTCGAAAGAACACAACGTCGTGCTCCGCGGCCGCGCGAAACAGCAGGGCCTCAAGATCAACGAGTACGGCGTTTTTCGAGTGGCGGATTCCAGTGGCGACTCGGAGGAGGCCGGCGCTTACATCGCGGGCGAGGCCGAGGAGGATGTCTACCGAGCGCTCGGATTGCCATGGATTCCGCCAGAGTTGCGTGAGGGCCGGCAGGAATTCCAATGGGCGGATGCCAACAAACTGCCGCCGTTGATTGAACTAGCCGATATCCAAGGCGACCTGCACATGCACACGACGGCGACCGACGGGACGGCGTCGTTAGAGGAAATGGCGGAAGCCGCGTATCGTCGCGGGCTGCGGTACATCGCGATCACGGACCACTCGCAGCGGGTCTCGATGGCCCGTGGACTAAACGCCGAGCGGCTGCTGGCCCAATGGCGCGAAATCGATGAACTGAACGAGCGGTGGCGCAGTCGGCACGACGGGGCGTTTGTGGTGCTGAAGGGGATTGAGTGCGACATTCTGGAAGCGGGCGGCATGGACCTTCCCGACGATGTCTTGGCGCAAGCGGACTGGGTCTTAGCGAGCATCCATTACGGACAACGCCAATCACGAGCGCAGATCACCGACCGCATTCTGGGCGCGATCCGGAATCCGCACGTGTCGGCGATTGCTCACCCCACAGGTCGGCTGCTGAATCAACGTGAACCGTATGAAGTGGACATGGAGGCGGTGATTCAAGCGGCGGTTGAGCACGGAAAGATTTTGGAACTGAACGCCAATCCGATGCGATTGGACTTGAACGATTTGCACTGTGCCCAGGCGCGGGCGGCGGGCGTGCCGATCGTGATCAACACGGACGCCCACAGTGTCGACGGACTGGACGTGATGCGCTACG
>JBIKVL010000578.1:0-3830 GCA_044356875.1 Pirellulaceae bacterium
ATTGCTCTATCCGTCGATGATCGTGGTGTCGGCGGTATGCCTGATGTCGATCGCGGCGGTGCTGCCTCGACTGCGCGCGACCAGGGTGGTGCCATGAGCGTTTCTTCGGCCAATGGGGAACCGGTCTCGACGGCGACGGCGACGCCGACCACGCAGCCGCCGCTCTGCGAATTCGACAAGGTTTGCAAGTGGTATGGGCCGGTGATCGGCCTGAACGACGTGTCGTTCCGTTTGCAGCCGGGGATCACGGGGCTGGTCGGACACAACGGCGCGGGGAAGAGCACGCTGATCAAGTTGTTGACGGGTCAGTTGCGGCCGAGCCTGGGGCGAGTGGAAGTTCGCGGACGGGCGGCTTGGTCGGCGGCGGCCAAGCGGAGCATCGGTTACTGCCCGGACTTGGACGCGATGTATGAAGAGATGTCGGGGCGGTCGTTCGTGCGCGTGATGGCGCGGCTGCACGGATTTTCGGGAAGGGAGACGCGCGAGCGGGTCGAGCGGGTGCTTGAGCGGGTTGGGATGGCGGACCGCGCGGACCGGCCTGTCGCGACCTACTCGAAAGGGATGCGGCAGCGGGTGAAGTTGGCCCAGGCGCTCGTTCACGAGCCCGAGATGTTGGTGCTTGACGAACCGCTCAACGGCGTCGACCCGGTGGGCCGCGTGGAGATGTGCCGGCTGTTCCGCGAGTTGGCGGCGTCGGGAAAGGCGATTTTGGTGTCGAGCCATATTCTCGACGAGCTCGACACTTTGGCGGACCGGATCTTGTTTGTGTGTCGCGGGCGGCTGCTGGCGTCGGGATCGCTGAACGAGATCCGGGCGATGCTGGACGCGTTTCCGGCGCGCATTCGCGTCGCCGCTCCGGACGCTCGGCGGCTGGCCGTGTTGGTGTTGTCGCTGCCGCGGGTGTTGGGGGTGGAACTGGAGTCGCCCCGCGAACTGGTGTTGCGGGTCGAGCGGGTAAGAGAGTTTTATGGGGCGTTCGCCGAGTTGGTTGCGCGGGAAGGGGTGGATGTGGAACGGCTGGAAGTGCTCGACGCGTCCACCGAGGCGGTGTTCGACTACTTGATGCGGGCGGTGTCGCATGCGTGGTGAGATAACGGCGGCGCTGAGCTTGTTTGGCGTGGCGGTGCGGCGGCTGATACGATCGCGGCAGACGGCGGTGAGCCTGGTGCTGTTGGGATTCGCCTGCGTGGCCGTTTTGTCGTGGGCGCATCGCCGCGATCGGTCGCCGTCCGACTTCATCGAGCAGGTGTTTCTGACCCTGTTTTCGACGTTGTTGTTGCCCGTGTTTTGCTTGTCCTATGGAACGGCGGGGATCGCGTCGGACCGGGAGGAGCGAACGCTGGTGTACTTGTTGGTGTCGCCGTTGCCGCGGTGGTTGGTGTTTGTATCGAAGGCGTTGGCGTCGATGGCGCCCGCCGTGGCGTGGTCGCTAGGCGGGCTGGCGACGATGTGTTGGTTGGCGGGCGATTCGGGCCGGACGGCATGGCCCGTATTGTGGCCGGGGATTCTGGCGACGGCGATCGCGTACAGCGCGTTGTTTCTATTGTTCAGCGTGCTGTTCCAGCGAGCGACGCTGCTGGCGTTGGCGTACGCGTTGTTTCTGGAGACGTTGGTGGGGAATCTGCCGGGCATCGCCAAGCGGCTCACGATTTCGTTCTATTCGCGCTGTCAGTTGTTCGCGGCGGCCGACAAGCTGGACTTGAAGTTGCGTGGCCTGTTGGACCCCGAGATCTTTCTGCCGGTGTCGGGTCCGGTCGCCGAGCTCGCCTTGGGTTTGATGAGCGCCGCCCTGTTAGCGATGGGACTCGTCATCTTCTGTCGCCGCGAATACGCGTAATCGGCCGCCCGAGCCCTTTCGGCAAGCCTGCGATTCCCTGTCGAAGGCATGGACGAAGTTGCCGCCCAAACGAGAACGGGTCACCAACACCAGGGATGCTTCGTGAGCGTGGACCAGTCGGGCCGCACGCGATTGGTGTTCGACTCGTCGTCAAAAAGGACACGAATGCTATGGCCCTCCGCAACCGAAATCGGCCGATCACCTAAGGACATCAACGATGCCCAGGCTTACTCCCCCTGGACGCTTGCGAATAAGGCGACGTCGTCGCTGATAATCTGAATAATCTCCTCAAGTTCATTGGATTCCGAATCTTCATATGCTACGCGTAGGTGCGAGTAACATTGCCACAGACTGTCCACATTTTTCACGACCAAGGCATTCGGCGCGCCAGCTTCATTGGTGTTCAAAGCCCGTGGTCGACGAGACAATCCACGATGTTCGATGGCAAGTTGAGCGGGGTTATGAATTGGCTCGAATCCTGACGGAATGCTGTATGATTGATACTCGCTTTCTCCCGCTCGAGAACCGTTATTTAGTAGGTTTATAACAAGTAAAGCATCGATTGGCGATACGATATTATTGCCATCTACGTCAACGAAGCTCGATCCATTCGTTGGCAGGTTGCTCAAAACCCTTGAGCCGTAAACATTCAGATCATTGATGATTAATAGAGCATCCAGTGGACTTATGAATCCATCTCGATTTACGTCATGCGGATCCATGTAATTTTGCCAAGGACTTCTATCTCCGACCATTACCTCGAATGTTTCGAAGTCATCGAGCGTTGGAGAACCGTTGTAGGCCACACGGATGGTGATTTGAAAGACCCCAGGTCCGTCAGTCTCGCTGGGAGTCCAAGTGAACACGCCTGTACTTGAATCGACACTAGCCCCAATCGGGGCTCCTGCATCGAGGCGATACGTAAGTAGGTTGCGGGGAACATCGGCATCGTTTGTTTGAGCGACGAAGGTCAGCAATTGGCCTTCGTCGATGGCCTTGTTGCCGATTGGAGCCAAGACCGGGGCAGTGCTAGATTCATTGACCATTACCTCGAAGGTTTCGGAGTCATCGAGCGATGGAGAACTGCTGTCGGTCACCCGGACAGTGATTTGATAGGCCCCAGGTCCGTGTGTCTCGTTGGGAGTCCAAGTGAAAACGCCAGTATTTGAATCGACACTAGCCCCATCGGGGGCTCCAGCGTCGAGGCGGTAGGACAGTGTGTTGTTAGGACTTTCAGAGTTTATTGCGTTAGCCTTGAATTGAAGTAGGCTTTGCTCACTGACTGATTTATTACCGATCCTCTCAAGTACGATTGGCTTTACTACGCCGACTAGTCGGATGTTGTCCAGGCTTGCAAAGGCGATGCCCGATTCCCATTTAGAGAAGTAGGAAAATCGAATGTGGACGAAACCAGAGTCATTTAGTCCGAGTTCGCGAAGCGCGGATGAGATGCCTGCGCTCAGGGGCATGTATTCATTACGATAATTGTGTAGATCCGCAATTCTGTGCCACGTCGCTTCATCGACGCTGATGGAAATGCCGTCGCCCTTTTGTCTGTTGCCAAAACTCGACGGCAGCGGGTCGAACGGGTCGGATAACAACGCATAGAAGAGAGACGAGTATTCCAACACGACCGAAGAGTGATCTGATACGTCAGCCGTTAAGGTCAGCTCCGACAATCTAAAGCTTTCTGGGGCATTGCTATGAAGCATAGCATGCTTGTTTCCATCAATACCACCACCTCTGATCTGAACCGCTCCGTCACCAGAGAGCTCCCAGGCAGGGCTGAAGACGCCAGTCTCAAAGCTATCGTTAAATAGGGTGGCAACATTACCGACGACGACCAAAAATGATTCAGAGGCTGTTTCCCCTGCGGAATCCATGGCGGTGACCGTCACAATGGCTGAACCCGATTGCGTATTGGTGGACTGAAGTTCCAGATTGGAGCCCACGATATTCGCTGCGACGAGTACGTTATTGTTGCTGGAAACTG
>JBIKVL010000577.1:0-3830 GCA_044356875.1 Pirellulaceae bacterium
TCATGAGGACAGAATCATTTGCGTCTAGGTCCCAGCCTTAAAAGGCTGGGCTAAAATCGGTCGTCGCTTCGCGACTACAGGGTCTTGGCCCTTGAGCTCTTTTGCGACGGAACATTCTGCTCGAACAAACGAGTTTGGCATTGGTCGGTTGGATGAGAATCAGGTTGATCGATATCTGGTGTCGACGTCGATCCGCCGGTTCCATCGGGACACTACGCCCAACACTGCCCTGCGGTCGCGCAGCGACAACCGATGGTAGCCCAGCCTTTTAAGGCTGGGAGGGGTTAGGTCTCATTATCTCATTGTCGAGCGGATTCGAGGTTGTAACGAGCGGTGTCGGTCTTCCGGGGAACAACCTGCCAAGCGTGGTCGAGGAGTGCCCGAATGCCGTCGCCATCGGTGGGCTGGTCGGGGACCGTCAACCGGGCGACGGCGCGACTCAGACTCAGAATGTGAGAAATGGCATCATGAGGACAAAATCGTTTGCGTCTAGTTCCCAGCCTTAAAAGGCTGGGCTAATGTCGTTCGTCGCTTCGCGACTACGAGGAGAGGCAAGCGGCAACGCCGTTACGCCAGGATCTCGCGAATCACTTCGCCGTATACGTCGGTCAACCGCACATCGCGGCCGCCAAAGCGGAACGTGAGCCGCTCGTGGTCGATGCCCAGCAAATGCAGCATCGTGGCGTGCATGTCGTGGATCGTCAGCTTGTTCTCAACCGCTTTGTAGCCGAATTCATCGGTCGCTCCGTGCGCCACGCCGCCCTTCACGCCGCCGCCCGCCATCCAGATGCTGAAGCCGAACGGATTGTGGTCGCGGCCATCGCCGCCTTGCGCGAACGGCGTCCGGCCAAACTCGCCGGACCACACCAGCAACGTCTGATCCAATAGTCCACGCTGTTTCAAGTCGGCGATCAAACCGGCGATCGGCTGGTCCACCGCCAACGCGTTGTCCGTGTGGCCGCGGCGCAAATTGCCGTGCTGGTCCCAGCGGTCATGCCCCACCGACGGACAGGTCAACTCGATGAACCGCACGCCCTTCTCAACGAGCCTGCGGGCCAGCAAACACTGGCGGCCGAACGTCGCCGTGCCGTTGTTCTTGGAATCGCAGCCGTACAGCGAGCGCGTCGCCTCGGTTTCATCATTCAGGTTCGCCAAGCCGGGCACCGCCGTCTGCATCCGATAAGCGAGCTCGTAGTTGGCGATCGCCGACTCCAGCTGATCGACATGCCCGAGCCGATCGAGCACTCGCCGGTCGAGCTTATTGAGCAGCGCCAGTTTATTCCGCTGCAGCTGATCGGAAGCCTCGGCACGTCGGATGTTCGCGACCGGCGCATCGCCCGCGTTGAAGACCGATCCCTGATACGTGGCAGGCAGGAACCCGCTGTTGAAATTGTCGAGCCCGCCCGGCGGGATCAGGCCGCCGTTGAGTACGATAAAGCCGGGGAGATCCCGGCACTCGCTGCCCAGCCCATAGCCAAACCACGCACCCATGCTCGGCCGGCCTTGAATCCCAATGCCGGTGTGCAGGAAATAATTGCCGTTCGTGTGCTCGGAAAAATCGCTCGTCATCGACCGCACGACCGCCAAGCTGTCGGCGTGCCGCGACAGGTGCGGAAACAGCTCGCTGATCGGCAGCCCGCTCTCGCCATGCTGCGAGAACTTCCAGGGACTGCCCAGCGTGTTGCCGATGTTGTTGAACTGCGTCGGTTCAATTTTCATCGCGAACGGCTTGCCGTTCCGCTCCTGCAACAACGGCTTCGGATCGAACGTGTCGACCTGCGACGGACCGCCGTCCATGTAGAGAAAAATGACATGCTTCGCGCGAGCGGCGAAATGCCCCGGCCGCGGCGCGAACGCCTCGCGGTCCCCGCCCGCTTTCTTTTCGCCCGCCCCTGGATTGCCAGCCGCTTTATCGCCCGCCGCCTTTTCGCCCGCCGCCTGATCCGCGGCGGACAGCCAACGGCCGCCATCGGTCTCGGCCAGCAGTGAAGCCAATGCGACGGCTCCGAAGCCGTTGGCGGCCCGCTTCAGCCATTCGCGGCGCGAACTAGGAACATACGAACCGCAGCGGATCGAGCGTTTCATGGCGGGCAACTCCTAGGGTGAACCGATGATTCCGATCAGGCGTCGCGGGGCAGTTTCCGCACCGCGTCGCCGACTCGCACCCGGCCATCTTGCACCACCCGCAGATAGATGCCGCGGAGATTCAGATGCCGAAGTGGCGGCGTGGCGACGAACTTGAGCGCGTCGGCCCCGAACCGCGCACGGAACTTTTTACAGCCGTCGTGCGGCAACGGCGTCGACTCCAAGATCGCTTCGCCAACGGCCAAGCGAGTGCCGGGCGGCAAGTTGGCCGCCGACAGATCGAGATCGAGCCACAGGTTGTCGCCGGACAGTTCGAGCGGCTGGCCGTTGGCGATCAGCCGCGCGATGTCTTCCTGCATAACCGCCAGTTGCGCTTCGGGGTCACGCGAACGGCTTCGGCCCCAGGCATCGCCCGGCACGCCGCCGTCCACCGTCACCACCGCCTCGTCCAGCAACTGGCGTACGCCTCCCGTTCCACGCGCCATCACCCGCGTGAGCGTCCCCGCATCACGCGGCGCCGACGGCAACGCCTGCCGCCGGGCCTCGAGCGTTTCGAACGTGAGAAAACAACCGCTGTCGCCGACCGACCGCGAATCGATCATGCCATTAAGCCTTCTTGGCGACCTTGGCGATCGCCTCGCGAGCGACGGCGATGCACTGCTTCATGTCGTCCACGGGATTGGCCGGGTTCGCTTCGTACTCGAGCGCCAAGTCGCCATCCGCCGGGAACTTGATGTCCTTGAGCGCTTGGAACACGCCCACCACATCCAGATTGCCCTTGCCGATGACCACGTTTTGCGATCCGCCGTCTTGCTTGATGTCGTCCTTGATGTGCGTGGCGAACACCCGCGGACCGAGCTCGCGGACCCACTTCACGGGATCTTCCTTCGTGCGGATCACATGGCCCGTGTCGACGCAAACGCCAATCAGCGGATGGCGGTCGCGCACCGCTTTCACCACTTGTGCCAGCTTGTCGTAGCGATGGCCCGGACCGTGGTTGTGGATCGCGATGCGCACGTTGTACTGGGCGACGAGCTTATCGAGGCTGTCGAACGAGTCGGGCGATGGGTCGGCCGTGATGTTGCGAATGCCGGCCCGTTTCGCGAACTCGAAAATCTTTTCGTTCTTGGCGTGGTCCTTCGTGAAACCGTTCACGCCGTGGCCGGCGAGCTGAATGCCGGCGTCGGCGAGCAGCTTCTTTGTCTCCTGGATCGTGGCGTCGTTGGCGTCCAACGCCAAATGCTTGCTGTAGAACTCGGCGTAACGTACTCCCATGCCCTGAATGTGCCGCACCGCCTCGACCACGTTGAAATTCCGCAGCGAGTAGCTTTGCACGCCGACCGGGAAACCGCCAAACGCGTCATCGGCCAGCTCGGCGCCAAGCACGCGGGGCAGGTCGAACCAAGCGACTCCCGTCGCGGCGGCTCCGGAAGTGGCGGCGGCGAGCGCCAACAGGCGACGGCGGGTGAGCGACGTAACAGCAAAAGCATCCATCGGGACGACTCTCCAGAACGACGGGAACGACGGGAACGACGGGAACGAAAGGTCGAACGTGCCCATATTGTAGCGGGCGGTTCGCTCTCAGGGGGAAAAGATCTCACGGAGCCACGGAGCCACGGAGGCACGGTGAAGCGCCTGCGCGAGACCTGGCCACTGGCCATCGGCCTGGGCGCTGGCTTGCAATCCGGCCACCGGCTAGTAACCCCAATACCGTTCAATCAGCGTTAAGTCACTGTTGCTCTAAA
>JBIKVL010000580.1:0-3816 GCA_044356875.1 Pirellulaceae bacterium
TCCCGCTGAGTTCGCCGGTCGAGCTATCAGAGCGAATGAGTTACGAATCGGGGTGTAGCGCAGCCTGGATTAGCGCGCTTGCTTGGGGTGCAAGAGGTCGTGGGTTCAAATCCCGCCACCCCGACTAAAATCGAAGTTCTTGAAACGAAACGGCTTGCGACGATTTTCGTCGCGGCCGTTTTTTTGTTGGCGGCCGGTTGGTGATACCTTTTTGACGTTGGACGGTACGAAAACGCTCCCGTCGGAAGCACTACGCCAAGGCTCGATACCTCGGCATTCTACAACGAGCGATTCGCTACTCAGGTGCCGTTGCGACGGAACCAGGAAGCCCGATCTGCGGCTCAAACACGATAATCCAGCGCCGAGTGGTCGCTCAGACCACTTTCCTGCCACGCATGCACGAATCGGCACGCAGCCGGGTTCAGCGCCGCCGACGCGGACAACTGATCGAACCGCCGATCGGTGAGTGTGCCGTGTCGCTTCAGACGCCATTTGAACTCAGCCAAGCCGTACCCGTGGAACCGGCTCAACTCGTCAGCCCGATCGTGCGACGCTAGCCCTTACGCGGCCAGGGCGATTCGCAGTTCCGGTAGGCCGTTGTTCGTGCCTCCCGAAGCGCGATGAGGCCTGTCCTACGAGTGGAGGCTACCCTCCAACCGGTATACGGCTCCTGGAGGCAGTAATGACAACATGACAATTGGCCGGCAACTGAAAGTTGGCCTCTGTGAAAGGAACGCAGGTCCAGGACAGTTCAATTATCATTGAGCAACGGGAATGTGCAGTTGAACGCAGTGCTCCACGGTATCGATCGTGGCACAATTTCGGATGGAAGGTGCTCCGGCGGATTTACTGGTAACCCCGTCGAGCGCCGAGGCGAAAAAACTCGCGACCTGAGTTGAGCTACTTTTTCGCAACGTCGTAAACCGACCAAAGGAAAATCGCTCAGCATGAGCCCCGCGAATCGCGTGCGGCGGTTTCGCGCCGGTACGCGTGGCGTGGTGCAGGAGACGCTTCGCCAGGCACGTAGCCCCTTGCTGGGCTACCGAACAGTCGCTCTCCGACGGTTCGATCAAGCTCACCGTACAAGTCGGAGGCGCTGCTTGACCATGATGCCCCAAACCATCGACATCATCGTTTCCCCGCAAGCCGCCGCGACCGTCACGACCAAAGGCTTCGCCCGTGCGACCTGTCGCGACGCGAGCAAGTTCCGGGAGCAGGCGTTGGGCCAAGTCGCCAACCAACGGCTGACCGCCGAGTTTCACGCGGCACCGGTACAGGGCCGTGTTCAGACCAACCAGGGATGAGTTACAGCTTGGTACGCATTGCGGCTCCTCGGGTGATTCTTCTTGCGACGCGCGCTCTTTCGCGCGTCGCCGTTTCTTTCGCTCTGCTTCTTTTCACTCACGGAGATCACCCATGGCGCTCGCCGAGCGTTTGTCAGAACTCGTGCGCGCATGCTTCGGGGGGATCTGGTTCGAATCCCACGAGCACGAGGACGCGATGATCGAAATCGGCCGCCTCGGCCGCGAGCAGTCCTGGCGGCAGGTCGCCTGGGACGTCGACCAAAGGCTCGTCCTGTCCGGGCCCTAGTGTCCCGTCGAAACCGGCACGAACGATCCGCTGGCGGCGATTCGGTCGCTGGTGCGTGAGTATCGGATCACCGCCGACGCGCTGTGGGAACAGAAGTCCCAGTTGCTCAAAAGAAGCGGCCTCTTGTCGCCGCCCGGCTGCGGCAAGTCGCAGTTCTGCAAGGCGCTCGTAGGGAGGTCGGGCGGCCGGTGTTGGTGCTCGACGCAGGGAGTCTTTTGGGTTCGCTGGTCGGCCAGTCGGTGGAACGCACGCGCCAAGCCCTGCGGATCATCGACGCGATAGCGCCCTGTGTGGCGATGATCAACGAAGTGGAAAAAGCGTTCGCCGGCGTAAACGGCAGTGGAGACTCCGGCGTGTCGTCGCGTAGGTTCGGCACGTTCCTGAGTTGGCTCAACGACCACGAATCCAACGTGTTCGTCGTCTGCACCGCCAACGACGTGAGTCGCCTGCCCCCCGAGTTCGGCCGCAGCGAGCGCTTCGACAGGATTTTCGTTCTCGATCTGCTGGGTCGCTCCGAGAAGGACGCTATCTGGCAGATCTACCGCGAGCATTTCGAGATCAGCTCCGACCAACGACAACCCGACGACAGCCAGTGGACCGAAGCCGAGATCCGTGCCTGTTGCCGCTTGGCGGCTCTGCTCGATATGCCGCTGACAGCGGCGGCCCAGAACGTGGTACCCGTAGCGGTGACAGCAGCCGAGTCGGTCGACAGGCTGCGGAGTTGGGCCAGCGGCCGATGTTTGAGCGCCGAGAGAGCGGGGGTTTATCAGCGGGAGGTGGCTGCGAGCGAAACGAGGCGGTGGGTGAGTCGGGAGGGGGCGAACAACTAACAGGCAATCCACAGGAACCAATAGTCTCGGCATGAATGCCGAGGCTGTCTGCAGAAGGGCGGGGGGATAAGCGACGCGTCAGCGGGCAGCGACTGGTTCAGGAATATCGGTAAATACTTCGGTGTGTCGGACCGATGCGGCGTTCACCGCATATTCAGATTGCGTTCGATAAAGCCCCGGACACTACGGCCTCCCCCTTAGCCTGTGAATTATGCCCTTCAGGAACTCTCCAGATAAACATTGCACACAGCCGCAAGCACTCGCAACAACGTGGCAATTAAGCTTCCCCGCTCGGACCAGCCCCATCAAATGTGAATGGCTGTCGACGGTCCGAAGTATTCTTTACCGCCGTCGATATGAGCTTGGATCTGGGCGAGATTTTTCGCCGACGACTCAAGTGGTTTAATTGTGAAATACTGCCGATCGCCAGCATCCTTCGCCGAACCTCCGAGCGTGTAGATCCGCTTCTTATCGAACATGATCCAGCGGTCGTGTAGGGAGTCTGAATGAACGATCAGACGATAAACGGAGTTGCCGTGCTCGATTGCGTAGTGGCGGGAGACATCCAGCAATTCCACCCATCTTTCCTTGTCTTTTTTGGATGCAGTCGCCCGCGGCTCGGCAGTGACGATCGTCACCGCTACTCCGGTCCGGACCGCCGAAATCATGCGATGAAAGATGTTTGAAGCCAAGTATGGATCAATCCAAACAAGATCCGAGATCGCATCAACTTCGCAAAGTGACCGCAGTTTACAGTAGGTTGTAAACGGCGTTGCGGATTGGAGAATGACCGAACTGCGTTGAATTGGTATCGCGTCGATTGCACCGAGAGCTTTCGTGGAAGCAGGCGGAATGGGTGTTTCAAGCGTACCATTGTTATTGGCGATCCCCGCAATAATACTGTGGACTGCGTTCCAGAATTGCGCCTGCTGGACTTAATACTTGCATCCGGGCTCAGAGAGGGTGAATGCAGTGACTTGGGCATTCAACTCATGCGATTCGGACCAAAATTGAGCCACCACTCGAGCACGATCTTGTTCGTCGTATTGCTCGGGTCGCTGAAGAATGCGATGAAGTGGACCGAAAAGCGATCCCATTTTTACCAACAGTTCTTGCTTCTCACGCAAGCGGTCCATTCGTTTTCGTCCCTTTCTTCAAGTCAGTTTTCAAGGCGATTTAGTCCGATCCGCTGACGCCGCGTCAATCAGATTCGTCAAGTTGTGATAACCTCGACCAAAGGGCTTTTCGAGAGACCCACATTCTATCAAGGTTCCAATGGAGATGAATGGTTGAACTGCCTCTACCCGCCTCGGTCACATCGACCGACGCGTCTTACCGTTCCGTTCAGTTTTTCGCGTGACCGGTCGAACCATGGCGGGAGGTCGGGCTTGGGGAC
>JBIKVL010000581.1:0-3807 GCA_044356875.1 Pirellulaceae bacterium
TACGGCTCGGCGGTAAACAAGCGGGCGGTAAACGAGGCGGCGGGATACGACTGCACGCATCCCCAACTGTCGCGTTAGCCGGGGCCTACGCCGCGGTCGAAGGCGTCTTGCTCGCGGAGGTACACCGCCAACGTGGCGTCGAAGGTCGTCTTCGGAATCTTCCAGCAAGGCGACTCGTCCGTGTACGAGTTGCAATGGTTGATCAACAGCCGATGCAGGAACTTGAACAGATGCCGGGGCGTCCGCAACTGCCGCAACGAATCGATCAGCTGCCGCTGCGTCAATGTCTCCTCGAACATCTCTTGCAGCGACGGCGTCGAGCCAGCGGCGGCGCAGGCCCGCAACCGCGCGCCGGCGATGTCGTACAGCGTCTCCCCTGTCCACTCGAATGAGCTCACCATGTTCTGCTTGTCAAGCCGCGCTTTTTGGAAGAAGTCGCGATCCTCGCGTTCCAGGAACCGAGTCAGCTCGATAGGCAACATCAACTTGATCCCCAAACCCGAATGCTTGAGGAACTTGTTGTCGAGCAACGGCCAAATCAATGCCCTCATCCGCTCGGCGGCGCCGTTGATCAAATGCGGCTCGTCCACGCGGTCGAGCAACACGATGATCCCCGTGAATCCCAAACTCTGCAGCAACCCCTGGAACTTGTTCAACAATTCATACCGGTCGTCGGTGCTCAGGCGGTTCGGCAACGGTTGTCCCGCCAGCTCCTGCCGGGGGAACTGCATCAGCGCGTGACGCAGTTCGTGGCCCTCGCGGACCCCGATCCGCATCCGCTTCAAAATGCCGCGAGCCCGCCGCCACGCCCGCAGCCAGTGGAATCCCCGGGGAAACCACATCGCGGCGATCACGACCAGCCACAACCACCAGAACGTGCCGAGCTTCATGTCGGCGGCCGTAAACAGCAAGTAGCCGAACAACGCCGCGATACCCGCCGTGCCCGCGATTCCCAACACCAAATCCCAATGGTTCGTCCACGTGCGGAAACGCAGGGCCTTGCACAGCTTGTGCCAACGAACCGAGAACGGCTCGGCCGTCGACTGGTCATAGCAGGTGGCGAGCAGCAGCAAATCGCGGGATTGATGCCGGTCCAGCGAATGGATGTCGGCCGGCGAGACTTCCCCTTCGACCATCGCCGACGGCTGCTTCACCTCCAGGATGCGATCGATCAAGCCTGTGACGCCCAAGGACAGAATGCTGTCCATGTGGTCCCACAGTTTCCACTCGGCGAGCACCCGGTCGGGGCGCCGACTGCGGCGGCCAAGTCGGTTGCTGAAGTTGCCCAGGAACGTGTTGAAATCGTCGTAGTGGATCACCAGTGCCCGGCGGCGCGGGTTGTTCTGGTTGTAGTGTCGGAGGTGCCGAGCGATCTGCAGGCGGATCGCCGTTTTCCCCGAGCCTTTCTCGCCGAACACCACAGCGGTCGCCGGATCACCCGGATCGCCGAACACCTTGTCCCAGCTAGGGTGGTAGGTGCTGGCGATGCAGTGGTCCTTGAAGACCAAATCGGTCTGCGCGTCCTCCTCGGAGAAGGGGTTTCGGGCAACGCCGTAGTGTTCGAGGAATTGCGGAAGTCTCATGAGCGAATGGCCACTGTGAATTTGGGCGGTCCAAGCAACTTGTTCGGATTATAGCCCACTCCTCCGGCGCGCTGACACCCGATCCAGACGAAGTTTCCACCAGGAGCTCAGCACCGTACGCGAACGGAAAAGCGGACGAATGGGGAGACTGTCTTCCTTTTACCGGTTTTCGGAATTTAACGGGCAGCGTACATTGTCCGTCATGACAACCAACGCTGAAGCCCAGGTGCTCGAATTCCTCACACGCAAGCTCGGGGCCCGGCCGCGCCCCGAAGACTCCATTGCGCACCTAGGCTTCGACTCGCTGGGACTCGCCGAGTCCACCACCGAACTCGAAAAAGTCTGCAAAGTTCGGCTCGGCGAGCACATCCTCGACGTCGAAACGGTCGGCGACCTGATTGAACTGGTCCGCCGCCAACAATCGGCCGTGCCACCGCCCCACACGCGACCTTCCGCCGATCAACCCGGCCGACTGGCCGCCGAGCCGACCGGGCACCGAGCCGAGCTACCACCTTGCCGAGGCGACTAACGTCCGGTGGCACGAACCCTGCGTTTTTTCTTCCTCTCTCTTTTCGCGAAGGTTACCGAGATGGTCAACGTGATGCTTGGGCAGGCCTGGAATGAAAAACGCGGTGGACACGCTTGCGATGCGGACCGGAGCGGATGGGGAGTGTGGCGACTGCTGTTCGCTGCCGCCGTGTTCCTGCTGGCCGGTTCACGCTCGGCGTTGGCCGCCGAACCGCCTGTCGCCGCGCCGGACGAGCCGAAGGAGATGACCGCGCTCTTCAATGGCAAAGATCTGACGGGCTGGGACGGCGACCCGCGGCTGTGGAGCGTCAAGGACGGGGTGATCCACGGCGAGACGACGGCCGAAAACCCGGCGAAAGGCAACACGTTCATTATCTGGAAGGGCGGCACGGTCAAGGATTTCCAGCTCCGGCTGTCGTTCCGCTGCAACGCCACGAACAACTCGGGCATCCAATACCGTTCCAAGCACATCACGGAAGGCAAAGTCGGCAACGCCTGGGTCGTCCGCGGCTACCAGCACGAGATTCGCAACGAATCGAAGCTCCCGAATGTCGCCGGCTTCATCTACGACGAAGGCGGTTCGCGGGGTCGGATCTGCCTTGTCGGCGAACAAGCCACCTGGGAGCCGGAGACCAAGAAGACGGTCCGCAAAACGCTGCTTGATGCGGCCGATTTCGAAAAGCTGTTCAAGCTGGACGACTGGAACGACGTCGTGATTATCGCGCGTGGCAACCACATCCAGCATTATCTCAACGGCCGACTGGTGCTCGATTTCACCGACAACGACCCGCAGAAGGCGTTGAGCGAAGGGATCCTGGCGTTGCAACTGCACGCCGGCAAGCCGATGTGGGTCGAATTCAAGAACATTCGGCTCGCACAAACGCCGTAGTCACGCCCGAGCTACGATTCGAGTCCGTATTCCTTGAGCTTCTTGTGGAGCGTGTTGCGGTTGATTCCCAGTTTCTTGGCCGCTTTGACCTGAACCTGGGCGCAGTTGAGCATCACCTGCGCGAGCAGTTCCCGCTCGACGCGGTTGACGATCTTGGCGTGCAGGTTGTCTTCTTCCGGGCCTGATCCGAGCACGCCTTGTTGGACGACGGCGAACGTGAGCGACTCGAGGTCGGCTCCCCGGAGGTGCGTGACCTTGGGACGTTCACGGCCCTGAACCACTTCGGGCAGCAGCTCCAGCGTCAATTCGTCGGTTTCGGCCAACACCACGGCCCGCTCGATGTAGTTCTGCAATTCCCGCACGTTACCGGGCCAGTGGTAATCCTGCAGCGCCTGGAGCGCTTCCTTCTGGATATGGGCGACGTAGCGGTCGTTCGCCTCGTTGTAGTGGTTCAGAAAATGGGAGACGAGTTCGGGTATATCTTCGCGTCGCTCCCGCAGCGGCGGCAGAACGATGCTGATGACGTTCAGCCGCCAGTACAAGTCCTCGCGGAACTTGTTGGAAAAGACCTCCTCGTGCAGATCGCGGTTGCTGGCAGCGATGACCCGCGTATCGACGCGAATGGTCTGGGTGTCGCCCACGCGCTCGAACTCGCGTTCCTGGAGGACCCGCAGCAGCTTTACCTGCAGGTGAAGGGTGGTCGAGTTGATTTCGTCGAGGAAGATCGTGCCGGTGTGGGCCGCTTCGAACCGCCCCGTACGGTTGTTCACGGCGCCAGTGAACGCTCCGCGAACGTGCCCGAAGAGC
>JBIKVL010000582.1:0-3794 GCA_044356875.1 Pirellulaceae bacterium
CGCCCGGAGGGCGTGTTCCACCGCATTAAGGGGTAGAGGGATTTCGAAACCGACGCCGCCGGTCCGCCGCCACGGCTCGCGTCCGCGACATTGTAGCAGGCCACGCTATTCCCACGCACGGTAATCCGGCTACAATGCCGAGTAGTTAAAGGATCGCTCGACGATGCCGTTTCGCATGTGACCGCGTTCGCGGTTGCGTCGTCGACTCATGAATGGATTTACGGCTCATCTCCTGCTTCCTGGCTCCATAACCTTGTCGCCCTGCGGCGTTCGTGGTGCTTTCGTCGACCCTCCGCTCGGTGCTCCCAGCGGTTTCGTCGACGGCATCGTCGGCGGTGGGGCGTCCAGTTCCCCGAGGTAACCATGATCACGGCGATAGCCAAACCGCCCGCTCGTCCGCGTTTCCAACGCAAGGAGACTCCTCCGGTGCCAGCGCTTCCGGAAGACACGACCAACGAACTCGTCAAATTGTTCAAGCTGCTGTCCGATGGCACTCGGCTGCAGATCATCCATTACCTTACGGCGGTGCCCGAATTGAACGTCGGCAACCTCTGCGAACTGCTCGAACAGAGCCAACCCGCCGTCAGCCACCACCTCGCACTGCTCCGCGAAGCCGCGATCGTTGAAATGCGTCGGGATGGCAAACACAACTTCTACAGCCTCCGTCGCGTGTCGCTCGCCAGATACCAACTGCTCGTGAACTCGCTGTGGGATGGGATTACCGCCGGCCCGGCCGCGCAGGTCGCCCCGTCCACGACAGGCTCGCCGCCCCACCCGCCGGCCAACGACGCGTCCGGGGCGTCTCCGTCGGACACTCCGCCGTCCCCGGCTTCGCCTGCGGCCGAACTGCCTGCGGTCCCCGGCGAAATCGGCCCAAGCACGACTGGCCCAAGCGCGACTGGCCCAAGCGCGACTGGCCCAAGCGCGACCGGCCCAAGCGCGACCGGCCCAAGCGCGACCGGCCCAAGCGCGACCGGCCCAAGTGCGACTGGCACAGATGCGGAAACGCGAGGGGCGCTCGACGACCCGAGTCATCCGAGCAACGCGTCGGACGATCTTGGCCATGGCAAATCGAACGGCGATTCGAACGGCCATTCGAACGGCGAATCCGGGGCGTCCAGCGACGAACCGACGGAGCCCCCCGGCGGCGAATCGGGCGACGCTATGGCATAATCGAGCGGCATGAGCGACTTCGAGCACATCCGCCACAAACCGCCAGCGACCTTGGAACTGCCCCGCGAACTCGTTATCGCGTGTGCGCCGTTCCGCAGCCACGTCAATCTGTCCCGGATCGTCCGCACGGCCGGTTGTTGTGGCGTGACGCGAATCGTCGCCTGTGGACGTCCGAAGCTCGATCCCGAAATCACCCGGGATGCCGCGCAAGCGGTGCGTTTGGAAACCCATCGCACCCTGCCGCCCGCCCTTCGCGAACTCCGCGCCGCCGGCTTCCGGCTCGTGGGACTCGAACAGACCACGAATTCGGTCTGTCTTTACGACTACCGCTTCACCCGCCGCACCGCGCTCATTGTCGGCAATGAACGCCAAGGCCTCGAAGACGACGTCCTCGCCCTACTTGACGACGCCGTCGAGATCCCCGTCTACGGCCTTCCCTATAGCTACAACGTCTCGTCAGCCACCGACATGGCACTCTACGAATACTGCCGGCAATTCCCGACAGGGTAGGCGATAGGCGGTTGTCATTGGTGGTTGGTCATTGGTCATTTGTCACTGGTCATTTGTCATTTGTCATTGGTTATTGGTCATTTGTGATTTGTGATTTGTGATTGGTCATTGCGGATCGAGCGAGGAGTTGGCGAGGAACATTGGGGCCCCACCGATCGAAGTCGGCAACGATCACCGATGGGCTGACGCCGAGCCGCTGGAGGTCCTCGTGATGGCGAGTGAATCGGTTGCGCGAAAAGTCATCGGATGCGATTTCGGCGCGCCTAGAAAGGCGGGCGATCAAGCGAAGAAGATCATTGCGATAGAAGCCATCGAGGTCGCCCCGAAGCACTACGCCGTGCGAACGGGCGGTCGCAATCAGCGGCTTGCTCGGTGGAAACCGGGCTCGACTTCGACTTCGACTTCGAGCTCGAATTTGGACTCTGGCTCCGGCAGTTGGCTTGATAGCCGTCCGGGGTGGACCCTGACAGCCATGCGGGATTGGCTCAATTCCGATTCCTCGGTGCGGATCGGCGCGTTTGATTTCCCGTTCTCGTTGCCAATGTCGCTGCTGGCGATGCCGGAATTCTCCCAAAGGATGGATTGCGCAACAGCTTTTGGCAATCGGAAGCGGTGGGCGGAATTCGTGGCTTCGCGGCTTCCATTCAGTTTCACAAGCGACAAGGCGAGCGGTGAAATGACCGGCTTCGCACAGTTCATGCCATGGCGAGACAAGACGCTCTGGCATCGCAGAGCTTGCGACATTGCGACCCGAGGAAGCCCTCCGTTGAAGCATATCGGCCAGAATCTTTTCTCGATGACTTTGGCCGGCGCCGCATTGCTTCAGGCCGTAGAGCCGTCCGGCTATTGCATCATGTTGGGTGAGCGCCCGGCGGGGAAACGCCGGGTGCTTTTCGAAACCTACCCAAGCCTCGTGGCGCGACGAATCGGTTTCGCTGGTAGTTACAAGGCCGAACCTGTCAGGTGTCTAAACCAAGCTCTTGCATTTCTTCAGGAGCGGGGAATCAAGCTCGATTTCGCAGTGGAAGTGAGGAACTTCTGTGAGACATATCGAACGGGAGCTCAACGGGACGATCCCGACGGCGCCGATGCCTTTCTCTGTTTAGTGGCCGCCATTTGTTTTCAAGAAGGGCTGACTGAAATCGTATCTGGGAACGCGACACCCGAGCAACTCGCCGAAGAGGGAGGCATCGTCGCTCCACGCCTTACCGCCTGAGACTTCTATGTCCATTCGTTTTAGCGGAGCGGCGTAAGCCGCCCGGCAGCATTGCGAATTAGCGGAGTGGCGTAAGCCGCCCGGCAGCGGTGTAAATTAGCGGAGCGGCATAAGCCGCCCGGCAGCGGTGTGAAAGCGTGTCACCCCGCCGCCAAAAACGCTTGCGCCGACGCATCCGGTAGGCGTGAACATCGAACGGCTCGCGGGCCGGGCGGCTCACGCCGCTCCGCTAAAAAACGGCCGGGCGGCTTACGCCGCTCCGCTAGGAATCCAAAAAACGTTGGCTAGAGGAGGCGGGTTTTGCTGGCGGCTCCTGGTATTTCTTGGACGTACCGGGGGACGGCATAGCCGGGGAGGCGGGCTTCGAGCTCTTCCAAAAGCGCTCGGCCCACGTTGGCGGGGACTTCGAAGTGGGCGGCGCCGGCGACTCGATCGAGCTGGTGCAAGTAATACGGCAGAACGCGGAGATTGACGAGTCGCCGCGACAGTTCGGCGAGCGTTTCGACGTTGTCGTTCACGCCTCGGAGCAGTACGGCTTGGTTGAGGACCGGGATGCCGGCATCGACCAGTTTTCCAAGGGCGTCAGCGACCGCGTCGTCAATCTCGCTCGGGTGGTTCGCATGGACGACCATGATCGGCGCCAACCGCGTCGAGCGGAGCCAGCCGATCAACGCGTCGTCGACGCGTTGCGGAATCACGATCGGAAGACGCGTATGCAGCCGGAGCCGCCGCAGGTGCGGGATCGCGGCCAGTTGGCTGGCCAGCGCCGCGAGCTGGTCGTCAACCAGGGTCAGAGGGTCGCCGCCGCTAAGCAGGATTTCCTCGATCGTGGGGTCGTCCGCGAGTCGAGCGAGGGTGGGCGCCCAGGCGTCGAGCGAACGCGGGGTTTCGTCAT
>JBIKVL010000585.1:0-3784 GCA_044356875.1 Pirellulaceae bacterium
CGAGAAGTTCATCGAAAATGAACGGATGGTTTTAGCGCGATCGGGCGGCCCCGCCGTACTGCACCAGCGAGACCATCGCCAGGATGCCCAACATGGCCACGAACTGCGACTGCGAAATCGGTTCGCCATCGATCCAGCCCCAGACGACGGCTCCGAGCGGCACGACGTTGGTCGTCATCCCCGCGAACAAAGGGCCGTGGCGACGCACCAAATGATTGAAGACGTAAGTCGCGACTCCCGTTCCGACCACTGCCAAGACCGCCAACGACCAGAACGCGATTCGCCACGTTGTCGAGGCCGCCGCCATCCCCTCCGACGTCGCAGCCACCGACGTCGTAGCCACGGACGTCGCAGCCACCGATGTCACAGACCCATCAGGGCCGGGCATCGTCCACGCGAACGGCGCCAAAACCGATGCCGTTAGGACGAACGAGACGCCCGTAAGCAGCACCGAGGTGACATGGGTGAGCCATTTGCGGATCACGGTGTTGGCAGCGGCGTAACCAAGTGGCACGGTGAGCGCAAGAGCCAACTGGCTCAGCGGCACCGAGCGTTGTACGCCGTCGAGCATAAGCATGGCGAGACAGCCGAGAGCCCCCAGCACTCCCAACCCCTGCCTCCACGTGGGAAGCGTCCGGAGCAACGCCAGCGAAAAACCGATGGTAAGCAGTGGCACAAAGCTGACCATCAGTGCCATGAACGCGCTGCCTTGCCGGCTGATGACCCATGGCTGAATGAAGTAGGGCCAAGCGCAGCCCGCCACGACCACCACGCACATCGCGGCCCAGTCCGAGCGACGAAGCGACCATTGGCGGTCACGGGCGAGCCAGATGACGGCGAGGATCGCCGCCCCGCCGACCACTCGGCCGAAAGCCACTTCCGCGGGCGAAAACACGATCGCCGCTTTCTTCATGAGCAGGAAGCTGACGCTCCACACCAGACACACAAAGGCGAATTGAAGGTATGGCATCCGCGCCTCGACGAAAGGAAACTCGATAACGCATTCTGCCTGGAAAGACCTTCGATAGCGAGCCGCCACCCCGCCTGCCGCCACTTAGCTCACAACGTGGGCGTCTAGTCACCGGAAATCCGCTGCCATCGGGCGTTTCGCAGTCCGGCCGCGCCGAGTGGCCAACTCGCCGCGTGGCCTCGCGGCCGTGCGGCTGCCAAGCCGATCAGAAAGAGGCAAGAGACTGTCTCTTGTGGATTGCCCGCGTGGGCGAGCGGAACCTGGGCCAACATTCGTCGCCCGGTTTGCACGGACCACGGCCCCTTCTGGCCGCGCGGCTACCCGGCCGGTGGACTCGAATCCGCCACGAAGCGCCGACAATCGCGCCGCATCGCCGACGCGGTTCGTGCCATCCAGCTGAAGCGACGCGAAATCGTCCGCTCCGCCTCGGCAGAGTGGCTACCGAACACCGCGCCGTTCGCGTTCACACCGCTCGAATCACCGACGCCGGCGCCCTCCGCAGTGCCCGCGCCGTGTGACTGATGTGAACCATTTGACTCATGCGACTTATTCGACTCATGCGCCGACTTCGACGCGTCCGAATCCTCCGAATCCACGGCCGGCGACTCAGCCGAGCCCCGCGAGACGTCCTCGCTCAGTTCCCCCGCCAACCAATCCCCATCGCCATGAAGCCGGGCGTACGCCGCCGTGAACCGGGAATTCGCCACGTCGCTCTCGAGTCCCAAACGCACGGCCAAGGAATTGATCTGCAAGCTCGTCGCCAAACGCTGCTCGTCGTCCGCGAGTTTGACGGCGTCGAAACGCTCGGCGAAGAAGTGCCCGCGAACTCCGTCCTCCTTGTTGGCCCCACGCGCGATGGAATGATTCGCGGCGCCCCATGAATTGTCCAGAGCGCGAACCGGAAAACTTGCGAAATTTTCCGTTCGACCGATGCGGGGTGGTTGGTTCAGACGCTCGGCGGTTAGCTACTTACCAAGTGAATTCGGCGACCACCGGGTCGTGGTCACTGGCCCGCGCCCGAGTCGCGAAATCAGCATTGCGATGGAAGATTGCGACTCGCGCGGCGCGGAAGCGGCCGGGGACCCAGAGCAGATGGTCGAGCGTCTGCGAATTGCCCTGGTAGTTGTACGTATACCGTTCGGCGACCGGAACCCGCTCGATCAGGTTCTCCAGCGCCTCGCCTTCCTGCAGCACCCGCAGTGACTGGGAAAACTCGAAGTCGTTCAAGTCGCCCAGCACGACGATGCCGGCTCGCGGATCGGCCGCCGCCAAAGCCGACGCTTGCCGCCGCACAGCGATCGCTTGAGCCACCCGACGCGGCTCGCTAATCCGGCTTGGCGGCTGAACGGCTCCAAATAGTGGCTCATCGCCAACTTTCGAGGCAAAGTGGCAATTGATCACCGCCACGCGCCGATCCCCCACCACGAAATGCGCCACCAACGGCTTGCGGCTGTCCACGAACGCCGGATCGTTCGAGCCTATTCGATTCACTCGGGTCGCATCGAGCCGCACACGAGCCGGTTGATGCAGAAACGCGCAGCGGATATTCCCGCCTGGAACGCCGCCATCGGCGTTGTTGTCCGGCACCATATCGGTGAACTCATAGACAGGACCGCCAATCCGAGCAATCGCGGCGATTAGCCGCCGCCCGGTCTCGCGAGCGGACACGACGCCATCATTGTTGTCGCCGTTGTCGTCCTGAATTTCCTGCAACGCGACAATGTCGGGAGCTCCCAAGCCTACAGCGACCACCTGTGCCACCGCGTCCATCTTCGCCGCCGTCGACGTCGCCGCCAAGTTCTCAACATTGAACGTTGCGATCCTCAACCGCCCGCTCGCCGACCCCGGCTTCGCGATGGGCTCGGTGGGAGGCGGTAGGGCCGGTGGCACGGCCGTGACATCTGTCACGCTTGCCCGCTTAATGAGCTCCAGCCGATTCAAATTGAGTACCCGATAATTCCCGAAAGCGTAGTCGATCACTCCGGTGAATGTCGCCAACTCATCGCCTACGTCCACTGCAGGCGGTTGCGGCGTCAAGACATCGTCAACGATGACGCGTTCAGGATTGAAGTCGTTCGCCGTCACGCGAACGCCGCCTCGCGACGTGCGTGGTCCAGCATCCATACCGCCGTTGACCACGACCGCCATTTCGCCAAATCGATTCGTCGCGCCCACCGCCACCGGATCGACCACCTCGACCAACATCCCTTCCAAGCTTTCAAAGAAATCGATCCCATCCGTGCCAGGCTGGAACGTGGCAAGTTGATCATCGTCGATGATCCCAGCCGGCAGCGCACGGCCGCCGCGTCCCAAACGCACGGGCCGAGGGAGAGGCGCAACGCCAAGCACTTTGACGATTGGCGATTCCAACCGAGTGACACTCAGACCGCCAGGGGCCGCCCGCTCTTGCACGCTGCCTACGACGGACACGCGATCGCCAACCTTGATGGCCGCCGCCCGACTGGATGCGACGAACAGGCCCTCCGCCGTCGCCTCGTTTTCATCCGGCTCAAGCGACTGGAGGTAGAACCCGTTGCTCGACACGGCGGTGACAACGCCGCGAGTTTCCAGTTTGCGGCCAACCAACGGCGAACGATGCGCGGCACCCTGAATCCGCGCAATCGGCTCGAACGAAGCCGTCGGTTCGCCACCTTGAACCAACGCGTGGACGCCGGGAAGCACGCTCGTCAAAGCCGCGATGGCAGGCCAAACGCGGTTCGCAGCCCATTTCGCCACCCAGGCACGCCAAGACGATGCCCACGATTCGCCGATCGCGGGCGTGGACCAGGCCGCGGATTTGAAGCGGGGCTGATT
>JBIKVL010000584.1:0-3784 GCA_044356875.1 Pirellulaceae bacterium
GGCGGATGTCATCGCGGCACTCTCGGTGGAAACCGACTTCGACGCGATCGTTCGCATCCCGCTCGGCTTCGGCCAGGAATCGCTGAACAACAACTTTAGCGAAGTCCAGGTTCTGAAGGCACCGCCACCTCCTCCTCCACCTCCGCCACCTCCACCTCCTCCTCCGCCTCCTCCGCCACCTCCACCTCCACCTCCTCCTCCACCACCGCCACCGCCTCCTCCTCCACCGCCACCACCGCCGCCAGCGGAGGGCGAACCGCCGTTGGAATATGTCCCGCCGCGCGAAACTTATCGCGAACCGATTCGACCGACGCTAGTTGTGTCCCAGCCGGGGCCGGTGGTCGAGGTGGTTGGGAGCGCCGGTGGACGCTCGGGCGCGATGTGGCACCTGAGCGTCGTCGACGCCGGTCGTCCCCGCGGCCCGGCCGCCGCGACAGCCGACGCCGGGTTGCTGCTGAAGAACTCGCCGCTGCTTGCCAGGTGGCGGTCAGCGCGGCTGCGCGAGGCTCAATGGCTGGTCGCGACGGGAATCGGCCAGGACGCCTCGCCGTTGTTGGCGGCATTCGTTTTTGGCTCGGTGGACGCGGTGCCCGTGAGCGGCGACTTCAACGGCGACGGCTATGCGGACCTCGGCGTGTATTTGAACGGCGAGTGGTTCTTGGACGTCAACGGGAATGGCCAATGGGACGATGACGATTTGTGGGCGCGACTGGGCTCCGCCAATGACCGGCCCGTGGTCGGCGACTGGAACGGCGACGGGAAGGACGACATTGGGATCCTGGGCGAAGAGTGGAAGGGGGACCGCAGGCAATTGGCGCGGGAACCCGGCTTGCCCGACTTCCAGAACCGTCCGCAAGCGGTGCCGAAGAACCTGCCGCCCCGAATCGACGAAGCGACCGATGGACTGCGGTTCCTGCAACTGTCAGCCAAGGGCGATCCACGGGCCGACCTCATTGACCACGTGTTCCGCTATGGCATGGCGGGAGACGCGCCGATCGCCGGCGATTGGGATGGCGATGGCGTCGACACCATCGGCGTGTTCCGCGAAGGCCGTTGGCAATTGGACAAGGATGGCGACGGCCTGGAAGACGAGTCGCGGGACACGTTCGAATTCGGGGAACCGGGCGATCATCCGATCGTGGGCGACTTCGACGGCGATGGCATCGACGAGATCGGCGTCTTCCGCCAAGGCGTTTGGATCATCGACATCAACCACAACCATCAAATCGATTCCCAAGACCGCGTTTTGAAACTCGGCGGCCGGGACGATCTTCCGGTCGTCGGCGACTGGAATGGCGATGGCACGGACGAACCGGGCATTTACGGCCGCACGCCGCGACCGCAGAATTAACGGTCCATCCACGGGACTTCTGAAAAGTCGCCGAACTTTCGTGGCGAATGTGCGGCGTCACAGGTCGACTTCCGTCGCGCTCCCGGGTTTCGTGTCCCCCTGCTCAGGAAGATCCTCCATGCCTTTCATCGATGTCTCCACGATCCGGCCGATCGAGCCCGTTCCCGGCTGTCGCATGCGGACGCCGCATGGCCAAAACCTGATGCTCTCCTACCTCGAGATGGACGCTGGCGCCGAAGTGCCGCTCCACAGCCACCCGCATGAACAGGGCGGCATTCTGCTCAAAGGCCGCTTGCAGTTGACGATCGGCGACGAAACGCGGCTCTGCCAAGCGGGCGATCTCTTCATCATTCCGCCGCATACGCCACACCGCGCGGTCGCCGTCGACGGTCCGGCTGTCGTGCTCGATGTGTTCAGTCCCGTCCGCGAAGACTACGCGGCGCTCACGAATGCCTACATTCCGCCGGTTCAAGGCGGATCGTAACCGCCGGGCCGAAACGGGTGGCAGCGGAACACTCGCAGCGTGCCTTTCCAAGCGCCCCGCCACGGTCCATACTTCCGCACCGCCCCGATGAAGTAATGGCTGCAGGACGGCTGGAACCGGCAATGGCCGCCCAGAAACGGGCCGAGCAGCACTTGATAGCCTCGGACCGCGAACACGAGCGCCGCGGCCGGCGCGGTCTCGATCAGCCAGCGGCCACAGCGGCGCCATCGCGAATCCGCCAACAGCCATTCTCCGGAAACCGTGTCTGGCGGATCCGAAGCCGAACCGGGTTCACGCGTCGGACTCGATGCGAGACTGTCTTGGGGCGAGCCCCGGCACATAGCTTCCACCCTGGTTTGCGTTCAGGATCACCGTCGCCTTGCCAACCGACTTGTCAGCGCCCGCAATGAATCGCGGACCGCGTTCAGATCACCCTTCACCCCCGGACGGGGTCGAACCACGAAGTCGAATCCTCCGGGCAGTCCCCGCCGTTCCAAGCGAAACGCCTCGCGAATCCACCGCTTCCAACGGTTTCGCGTGACGGCGTTTCCGACTGCGCGGCCCACCGCGAGCCCCAGGCGGCAGACAACTAGTCCGTTTCGCGCGGAACTGACCACCAGTAAATCATCGCCCGCCGACCGCCGTGCGGCATGCACGCGATCGAAATCGGCCTTCGCGCGGACCCGCAGTTCGCGGCCCAAAGCTTGCTTGGCGTCCGCTTCGCCCGAACTCATCGCGTCACCATTGGAGGTCGCCGCGCGGTGTTAGGGGTTGGATCGCGTCGAACTTCTCGGCAAGACGCCGTTGCTCGTCGGTGAGCGTCGCGGGAAGGACGATTTGGACTTCGACGAACAGGTCGCCCTCGCCTTTACGGTTGCGGACGCCATGCCCCTTGATCCGCAAGCGTTTGCCGCCACTCGTGCCGGGGGGAATTTTCATGGCGATTTCACCCCACGGCGTTGGAACGTCGATCTTCGCGCCTCCCACAGCTTCGCCAAGACTAACCGGGACGCGGATGACGAGATCGTTGTCGCGGCGAGTGTAGAACGGGTGGGTGCCGACGCGGACGGTCAGCAGCAAATCGCCGGGAACGCCGCCACCGGGCTCTCCCTGGCCCCGCACGCGGATCGTTTGTCCGTCGGCGACGCCGGGCGGAATCCGCACCGTGATCGTCTCCGACTCGCCGCCAGCCCGTTCCAATTTCAGGGAAATCTCGCCACCCGAGATGGCGTCCTTGAACGGGATGTCGACGGTGTGGGTGATGTCCGATCCGCGGTGGCTGCGCCGCCCGCCACGGCGGCCGCCATTCGCCCCGCCCGCGGGACCACCTCCGCCAAACTGCTTGAAAATCTCGCTGAAAGGATCGCCGCCAGCACCGCCGCCAGCACCGCCGCCGCCACCACCGCCGCCGCCGCCGAAGAACTGGCTGAAATCGATTTCGACGCCGCCCGGTCCGCCGGAACGCCACTGTGGCCCACCGCCCGCGGCGCCGCCCGAAGTGGCCCGCTCGTACGAGCTGCCGAACTTGTCGTACAGCTTGCGTTGTTCGGGATCGTTCAGCACTTCGTAAGCGCGCTGTACCTTTTGGAACGTTTCCCGCGCCTTCTTGTTCCCCTGGTTCATATCGGGGTGGTACTTCGCCGCCAGTTTTCGGTACGACTTTTGGATTTCGTCGGCCGAAGCGTCCCGGGAAACCTTGAGGATTGCGTAGTAGTCTTCGTCCATGAGCGGATTATGCGGGCCAGTGCGGGGAGGCGAAGCGAATCGCTGCATTCTACGTCCAAGTCGGCCTCCAGCAAGCCACGGCCGCGCGCCGACGGAACCAGGGATCAGCCGCCTCCCCCAGCCACGAGGGCTCCCATGACGAACTCGACTCGCACCGCCGGGGAATCCGTCCGCCCCTGTGATTCCCCTGGCAGTGGCCGTTGGCGAGCGGCGGTAGGCCTAGC
>JBIKVL010000583.1:0-3784 GCA_044356875.1 Pirellulaceae bacterium
TGCTGGTGGTTAGTGGTTGGTGGTTGGTGGCTGGTGGTTAGTGGTTAGTGGTTAGTGGTTGGTGGTTAGTGGCTGGTCGTTGGTGATTGGTGGTTGGTTGCTGGTGGTTAGTGGTTGAACGCTGATAGCCAGTAGTTTGATAGCGAATTCCTGCCTACAGCCTCCTCCCTTCTGCCTCCCCTCTCCCCTCGCGGGAGTGGGGCCGGGGGTGAGGGGGTAATGACGGGGTAGTGACGGGGCGGCGAGAGGGCGAAGAAGACCTTTCTACGGCTGGCGTCTCTCGCCTCCCGGAGTTGAAATCAGGCAAGACGGAAGTCGTACGGCGTTTCGTGGCGGAGGGCGGGGTGGGGACGCGGGCGGGTGAATCGGGATTCGTTCTCCCGGTTCGAGCGAGTACGGTAACACCGACCACAGTGCGAATTCAAGATTCGTCCGCAGCGGGTTTCGTCGTTCCTTCTCATCGGTTCTAATCCCCACGCTGCCCCGCCGCCCCCAATGTCCGCTCTATGGCATCGCCGCCCGCCTCCCCCGCCCCGCATCACCCTCCCGCTCCGCTTGGTTCGGCCCCGGCTACTGCTCCGTCTTCACCGTGGCCTCCCTCTTCCTCGTCGTCTTCTTTTACGCCTTCACCCTCAGCTTCACCGGCGCTGCCGCCAACGCCTCAGGCCGCTCGGCGGCCTTCGTCTGAGCTGTCAGGCGCCGCGCTGTCAGGCGCCGCGCTGTCGGGCGCCGCGTTGTTAGGAGCCGAACTGTCGGGCGCCGAACTGACCACCGGCGCTGTGTTGCGGCGTCTGTTCGCGCTCAGTTGGCGTTATCGACGCGGCTGCGCGGCGTTGTTGCTGTTGCAAATCTTGCTGCTCGGCACGTCGCTCGTGGCGTTGCAATTGGGCGGGATTGGGATCGACGCGATCCGCTTCCATCTGGGGGAACAGAACGCGGCGCCTTGTTGGCCGGGTGGTTGGCCGCTGCCGGCCGACTGGCCGCCACTGGGACAAGTCGGCATGGTGGCGCTCGCTATTCTGGCCGTTGCGCTCGTGCGTGCCGGCTTGAATTACGGCTACACGGTGGCGGCCGGCGTGCTGGTGCATCAGCGGATCGTGGTCGACTTGCGGGCGGCGGTCTACGACAAACTGCAGCGGCTCGACTTCCGCTTTTACGACGCGAACGCCAGTGGTTCGATCATCAACCGCATCACGTCGGACGTGCAATCGGTGCGGATGTTCGTGGATGGCGTGCTGGTACAGTTCGCGATCTTGGTGTTATCGCTCGCCGGTTACGTGGCGTACATGTTGAGCTTGCATGTGGGGCTGACCGTGGCGTGCCTCGCGACCACGCCACTGCTGGGCTGGTTAGCGGTGCGGTTCTCCCGCCGAGTGCGGCCGATGTACGACGCCAACCGCAAGCTTGTCGATCGCATGGTGTTGTCGCTGGCCGAAAACCTGCAAGGCGCCGCGGTGATCCGCGGCTTCGGCCGCGAGGACGACGAGATCGCGCGGTTCCGCCAGCACAACGATTCGGTGCGCGACCAACAGCGGGACATCTTTTGGCGGGTGGCCACCTTTTCGCCGATGGCTCAACAGTTGACGCAAATCAACTTGATCGTGTTGTTGTTCTACGGCGGCTACTTGGTATCGAACAACGAACTGTCGTTGGGCGCCGGTTTGGTTGTGTTCGCCGGCCTATTGCAGCAGTTGGCCAGCCAAGTCGCTCATCTGTCGACGATCGCCAACAGCGTGCAGGAGAGCCTGACCGGCTCGCGCCGCGTGTTCGAAGTGCTGGAGGCGAACGTCGCGATCCAATCGCCGCCGCAGCCGCGTACCCTCGCGCGAGTTCGGGGGGAGCTGACGTTCGAAGGAGTCACCTTTGCCTACCGGCCGGGCACGCCGGTGCTGCATGGGATCGACCTGCGGATCGAGGCGGGACAGAAGGTGGCGATCGTCGGCGCGACCGGCGCCGGCAAGTCGACATTGCTGAGCCTCGTGCCGCGATTTCATGATCCGTCGGCGGGCCGCGTGATGCTCGATGGAATGGACCTCCGCGAGCTCGACCTGGACAGTTTGCGGCGTTCGATCGGCATCGTGTTCCAGGAGAGTTTTCTGTTCAGCCATACGATCGCGGCGAACATCGCCTTCGGGCATCCCGAGGCGACTCGGGAACGGATCGAGCGGGCGGCGCGGATCGCGGCGGCGGACGAATTTATCGAGCGGTTGCCGGACGGCTACGACACGGTGTTGGGCGAGCATGGCTTGAATCTGTCGGGCGGCCAGCGGCAGCGGCTGGCGATCGCTCGGGCCGTGTTGCTCGATCCGCCCATCCTGCTGCTCGACGATCCGGCGGCGGCGATCGATTCGCGAACCGAACGCGAGATCGCCGAGTCGCTGCGGTCGGCGATGCGGCGGCGGACGACGCTGATCATCGCGCATCGCTTGGCGACGTTGCGGGACGCGGATTGGGTGGTGGTCTTGGAGGACGGCCGCGTGGCGGCGCAGGGGCGGCACGAGGATTTGTTGGCGGCGCCCGGCCATTATCGCGAAGCGGCGCTGGCGCAGATGTTCGCCGGCCAAGTGCCGGTCCAAGCGCCGGTCCAAGGGGGAAGCGATGAGTAAGGACAACCCGTCCCGCCCGTCGCTGGTGCGCGTGCTCAGCGACCCCGACCGCGAGGCGGATCGCCGGCCGCTCGACCCGCGTCTCATTCGCCGGCTGTTCGGCTACATGCGTCCGTACGCGGCGCGGCGGAACGTGTTGCTTGTATGCGTTGTGTTGCGGGCGATCCAGTTGCCGGCGGTGGCTTGGGCCACTGGCTTGGCGGTGAACGGTCCGATCGCGCGTCGCGAGGGATTCTGGTCGATCGCGCTCGCGTCGTCGGTCGTGCTCGTGCTTGGCGCGCTCACGCATCTGACGTTCCACTTTCGCTACCGGCTGGCGTTGGAATTGGGCGAGTTCGTGATGCACGACTTGCGGGACGATCTGTTCCGGCAATTGCAGCGGCTGCCGCTCGGCTTTTTCCATCGCACGAAGATTGGCCGGATCATCAGCCGCATGACGTCGGACTGTGAGGCGATGCGGGTGGGCGTGCAGGACGTGTTGTTCGTGGGACTAGTCGGGCTGGGGCAAATGGCCGCGTCGGCGGCGTTCATGGCTTGGTACGACGTGGCGCTGTTCTCGATCATCGCCGCGATGACGCCCGTGTTGTGGTGGCTGAACCAGCACTTCCGCAAGCGGCTGAGCCAGGCCTATCGCGACGTGCAGGAGAGCTTCAGCCGGATGACGGCGACGCTGGCCGAGTCGGTGGCGGGAATCCGGGTGACTCAGGGATACGCCCGGGAGCGGGTGAACGCCACGATGTTCGCGGACTTGGTGGCTGACCATGCGCGCTACAACATGGCGGCCGTGCGGACGGCCGGAGTGTTCACGCCGCTGTTGGAATTCAACAGCCAGGCGTTCCTGGCGGCGCTGTTGGTGGTCGGCGGCTATCGGGCGTTGCGGCCGGACATCGCCATGCCGACGGGCGACCTGATCCAGTTCTTCTTTCTGGCTGGCATCTTCTTCAACCCGATTCAGATCCTTGGCGTGCAGTACAACCAGGCGTTGACGGCGATGGCGGGCGCCGAACGCGTCTTCCGTCTGCTGGATACGGTTCCGGACTGGAGCGATGCGGCGGACGCCCAGGAGCTTCCCACGCTGGCGGGCCGCGTCGAGTTCCGCGACGTGTCATTCAGCTATACGCCTGGAAAGCCGGTGCTGAGGGAAATCAGCTTCGTGGCGGAACCGGGCCAGACGGTCG
>JBIKVL010000021.1:0-13303 GCA_044356875.1 Pirellulaceae bacterium
CGGGCGTGGTTCGGCGGCACGGTTCAGCGGAGCGATGGCGGCGAGCAAGCCAATCGCAAGCACTGTGGGAACAAGCAGCGACAAGGACCTCATGGTGTGCCTCTCGATTCGACGAAGTTGTTCGGCTTTCGGCGGTAATTTGTCATTGGTCATTTGTCATTTGTCATTTGTTGCTGATTGCTGGCTGCTGACCGCTATTCTCCGCCTGCTGCCTGCTGACCGCTGCCTGCTGACCGCTGACCGCTGCCTGCTGCCTGCTCGTTTGGATCGGCCAACATTCATGGCGGCCGACTGGGCGTGAAGGGCTGGGGACGCTATTCGGGGACGCGGCCGAGTTGCGCGAGGAATTCGCTCATTTCGCCTGCCGCATGCAGGTCGCCATGTCGACGTGCCAAGGGAATGGCATCGCGGAGCAGCGCGCGGGCCTCGGAGACCCGCTCGACGCCGGCGAGCATCTGGGCCGCGCGGAAGAACGCAGGAATGTAGGGCGGTGCGTCCCGCATCAGGTCTTGGAACAACGCGAGCGCACGTTCGATTTGGCCCTCTTTTTCCCACTCGATGGCCAAGCCGTAGCGGAGGAGGGGATCCCGCGGTTCGTCGATCAGCAGGGCTTCGAGCCGTTCGCGGCGACTGGGCATGGGGCTGATTTCCTAGGGGTAAATCCGGGCACGTCCAAAAGGTATCGGCATTACGGGGGTTACGTCTTCTTCGCGACCAGCATTTTTAATGGCGAAGTTCCCTTTCCGGATCTCGAGCGATGGACGTAACCTATTGACACGTAACATCTCCCGTTTGATAACCGGTGCTTGATGCGGAGATTGCCTCGGGGAATCAGGTCGACCCGCCATGCTTACAGAGTTTCCTTTCCGGAATCCGTCGAGTACACGTCGGGCTGCCATGGTTCGGGCTGCTCTCGCCCGGTCGCGACGGATTCAGTCGACGACCCAAAGAGGGCTCGCCCTGATCTTGGTCGTCGCCGTGATGAATTTCGTCGGGGCTCGACTGGTGGCGGGCGAAAAACCGCCGGCGCTCGCCGCGCCGTCCGAGGTGGCGCCATCGATTGCCGCCGCGTTAGGGAACGCCACGCCCCCAGCGGCGGCTGTTGATTACGTTCGTGACGTGAAACCGCTGCTCGCCAAACGCTGCGTGGCGTGCCATGGGGCCTTACAGCAGAAGCATGGCTTGCGGCTCGATACGGCCGCTAGTATTCGGCGGGGCGGCGAAAGCGGCGCGGCGATTGTTCCCGGCAAGGCGGCAGACAGTCTGCTGATTCAAGTTGTCACGGGCGAAGCCGGATTGCGGATGCCGCCCGCTGGCGATGGGACTCCGCTGACGGCCGAGGAGACGATGTTGCTGCGCCGTTGGATCGACGGCGGAGCGGTGGCGCCTGCGGACGAAAAACAGCCCGAATCGCCCGCCGAGTATTGGTCGTATCGAACGCCAACCCGCCCGCCGCTGCCCCATCAAATGGCGGCGGATGATCGGGCTTCTTTTCGACGGTGGGTGCGTGATCCGGTCGACGCGTTCGTTGCGGCCGAACACGATCGTCTGGGAATCATGCCGCGGCCGGCAGCCGAGCCCTCCGTTTGGCTGCGCCGTGTGACGCTTGACCTGACTGGGCTGCCACCCACGATCGATGAGCTACGCGAGTTTGCCGCCGACGCAAGTCCGGACGCGGCGGAGCGCGTGGTCGATCGGCTGCTGGCGCGGCCGACGCATGGCGAGCGGTGGGGGCGGCACTGGATGGATGTTTGGCGGTATAGCGATTGGTACGGCAGCCGCAACATCAACGAGATCCGCTATAGCCAGCGTCACATCTGGCGGTGGCGGGACTGGATCGTCCAGTCGCTCAACGGCGATCGGCCGTACACGCGGATGGTCGAAGAGATGCTGGCCGGAGACGAGCTGGCGCCGGCCGATCCTGAAACGCTGGCCGCGACCGGGTTCCTGGGACGCAATTGGTACAAATTCGACCGCAATGTTTGGATGTTCGAAACGATCGAGCAGACGAGCCAAGCGTTTCTGGCAGTGACGTTCAAGTGCGCGCGGTGCCATGACCACAAGTTTGATCCGTTGACGCAGGACGACTACTACCGTTTTCGCGCCGTGTTCGAGCCCCATGATGTTCGCACCGACCGCCTGGGAGCCGATGGCGAAACCGAGAAGGACGCCACCTTGGGGCAAGTACTGAAGGTGGGCGTCGCGCGGGTCTTCGACAAGCAGCCCGATGTCCCGACTTACGTGTTTCAACGTGGCGATAGCCGCTACCCGGACGAGAAGCGACAGATGGAACCGCAAGTGCCGGGCGTATTCGGCGTTGGCGGACTGCAAGTCGCGCCGATCACCTTGCCCGCCGAATCGTTCTATCCGGCGTTGCGAGCGACCGTCGCCGAAGGTCTGTTGGCCGAAGCGGCGGGCCGCGTCGCCACCGCCGAAGCCGAATTGGCGAAACGCAAGGCGACTGCCACAGCGGCTCGGGAGGCGTTCACGCAAGCCGAAGCGGCATCGCAGACGGCCATCGCGCCCGCTTCCCAGTCCAACGCTTCCCAGTCCAACGCTTCCCAGTCCAACGCTCCGCCTGCGGCCGCTGTATCCCCGGTGGCGGCTGCGGTGGTCGCGCCGTTTTACAGCACGCGATTCGCCGCCGCCGAGCCAACGGTGTGGAGTCCGCTGAGCGGCAACTGGCAATGGATGGATGGAAAGCTGAAACAGACGCAGGTGACCAGTTTCGCGACGATTGTTTTGCGGAAGACGTTGCCTGAGCAGTTCATGCTGAGGCTGCGGTACCGGCCGCTGGCGGCGGGCAAACTGCGGTCGATCGGATTCAGTTACGACTATGTCGACAACGGTCAATCGCAGGATGTTTACACGAGCACGGGCGATGACCAGCAGACGATCCAGGCTTTCCATCGTCTCGGAGGCCAGCAGGTCTATCCGGCCGCCGGAATCGTGCCGGTCAAGTTGAAGGTCGGGCAAGAGGCGGTGATCGAGGCCCAGGTCCGCGGCCAGCAGCTGGTTCTGAAACTCGATGGCGAGCAACGGCTTGTCTATACGTTGCCCACGCCGCGTCGCAGTGGCCAGTTCGCGCTTTGGGTGCATGATGGCGCGGCGGAATTCATCGAGCTGGAGATCGCGCCGATCGCCAGGACGCTCGAAGATGTCCGCCGCGAGGCGCGGTTGGCCGAGCAAGCGGTCGTGCTTCAAGAGCGAAAGATCGCGACAGCGCGGGCCGCGGTCGCGTCGCTGGAAGCGCGGCTGGCGGCCGAGCGTGCCAAGTACACGCCTGAGGTGAACGAGTCGCGGCGGAACGAACTCACGCTGGCGGCCAGTCGAGCACACCATGCAGTACGGCTCGCCCAGCGCGAGGAGGAATTGCTGGCGGCCGAGCACGCGTTCGCCGAAACGCGGCTACCGGACTATGAAAAGAAGTTGGCGGCCGCTCGGTCGGCGGTCGAACAGGCCCGCGCGCTGCGGGATTCGCCGGACGGAAAATACGAGCCGCTCGGCGAAACGTTTCCCGCCACTTCCACCGGCCGGCGACTCGCGTTAGCGCGGTGGATGGCGGATCCGCGGCACCCACGCACCTCGCGGGTCGCCGTGAACCATGTGTGGCTGCGGCATTTTGGCCAAGCGATTGTCCCGAGCGTCGCTAATTTCGGCTTGAATGGCGAGCGGCCTTCGCACCCCGAACTGCTCGATTGGCTGGCGACCGAGCTATCCCGATCCGGCTGGGAAATGAAGCGGCTGCATCGACGGCTGGTGCTTTCGGCGACCTATCGACTGTCTTCGCAGGAGGGGAACGACGCGGCCGCTGAAGCGGCGCGGCGCGTGGATCCCTCGAACCGGTTTTTGTGGCGGATGAACTGGCGGCGGATGGAAGCGGAAGTGGTTCGCGACAGCGTGTTGGCTGCCGCTGGGTTGCTCGACCATCGTCCGGGCGGACCGGAGATTCCGGAGAGCCAGGGCCAGTCGGTCTATCGGCGAAGCCTTTATTTTCGGCTGACCCCCAATGAAAAGATGCGGTTCCTTGAATCGTTCGACGCCGCTGATCCGAACGCTTGCTACCGGCGCCGCGAAAGTGTCGTGCCGCAGCAGGCGCTGGTGTTGATGAACAGTCCGCTGGCGATCGACGCGGCGCGGACGCTGGCGGCCGAACTGGCTGGCGAGCCGGAGTCGCAGCGGGTTACGGCGGCGTTCGAACGGATCTTGGGGCGTGTCCCGACGGCGGCGGAAACTCGCGAGTGTCTCGCGTTCTTGGGAGAACAGACGCAGGCGGCGGGGCAGCCCGCCGGTCCCGTGTTTCCCGCCGGAATGCCGATCCGTCGGCCACCGGCGGCCGCCCCGGCCCAACGCGCTTTCGAGGATCTGGTGCATGTGCTTTACAATCACAACGAGTTCGTGACGATTCGTTAGCGAGCGTCGCGGATTATGTGGCGCCTGGGATAGACGACGGAGCTGGAGAATGGCGATGCGATTTCCCTGCGGTCGAGTGCCTCGGAGGCGTTTCCTCGCGGATTGCGGCTTGGGGTTCACCGGGCTAGCGCTTGGGGCGATGCTGCACCGCGACGGCGTGTCGCGAGCGGTGGCCGAGACGGGCGCGAAGACGGGCACGAAGACGGAGACTGCGGCCGGCAATGAGACCGAGGCCGACTGGCGGCCGCCTTCGGGGCTGCCGCATTTCGCGGCGAAGGCGAAGAGCGTGATCTGGTTCTTCATGCTGGGTGGAACCAGCCATCTGGAGAGCTTTGACCTCAAGCCGGAGATCAACAAGCACGCGGGCAAAACGATCGAGGCGTCGCCGTACAAGTCGACCGTGCTGGACTCGCCGTACTACCGCAAGAACGTGCGCGATTTCGCGGGCACTCCGCGGGCCTTGATGGCGTCGCTGTACCCGTTGCAAATTGGCTTTAAGAAACGCGGGCAGAGCGGGCTGGATGTGAGCGATTGGTGGCCGCATGTCGGCGACTGCGCGGACGACTTGGCCGTCGTCCGATCGATGTGGACCACGGACAACGACCATGCGGCGCAGCTTCAGTTCCACACGGGGCGGCACATCTTCGACGGCTTCCATCCGTCGATCGGGTCTTGGGTGCATTACGGACTGGGGTCGAGCAACGACAATCTGCCGCAGTTCGTGGTGATGGGGCCGTCGCCGGGAGATTGCTGCGGCGGCGTTGGGGCGCACGATGGCAGCTATCTAGGTCCGGACCATTCCGGGGTAGCGCTCAGCTTGGACCCGGCCAACCCGCTGCCGTTTGGAACTCCGGGTGAATCGGTGTCGATCGCTGGCCGCCGCCGGCAACTCGATCTGCTCCAACGGCTGAATGGGATGGCGGCGGTCGACTATCCCGCGGACGCGGCGATGAAGGCGCGGATCAAATCGTACGAGCTCGCCTTCCGGATGCAGATGTCGGTTCCAGAGGTGGTGCGGTTGCAAGACGAGTCCGCGCGGACGCTCGAGATGTACGGCTGCAATCAGCCGGCGACACAAACGGTCGGCCGCCAATGCTTGGCCGCGCGGCGGCTCGTCGAACGCGGCGTCCGCTTCATCCAAATCTACGACGACGGTTGGGATGCGCACTCGAAGCTGTTGTCGAACCACTCGACGCGTTGCAAGGCGGTGGATCAGCCGATCGGCGCGCTGCTCAAGGATCTCAAGCAACGCGGCTTGCTCGACGAGACGCTTGTCGTGTGGGCGACCGAATTCGGCCGCACCCCAGGCGCCGAGCGTTCCGACGGCCGCGATCATCATCCCTACGGTTTTTCCGTATGGATGGCGGGTGGTGGCGTCCGTGGCGGCATCGCCCATGGCGCGACGGACGAGATTGGCTTTCACGCCGTCGAAGACCGTCATTACGTGACGGACATCCACGCGACGGTGCTTCATCAGTTGGGACTTGACCCCCGGCGACTCGAAATCCCAGGCCAAAAGCGCTTGGAAATCGACTTTGGCAGGCCGATTCGCGCGATCCTGTAACGGCTCTAGGCCATGCCGCGTTTTTTCAGCTCGCCGACAACGCCTTGCACGATCCGGGCGATCGCTTCCGGGTCGACCGCGGAAGGCGCCGCGCACCCGCACAGCGGCTCGTCGGTGAATCCCTCGGCGGCCAGCAGGCATTGCAGCTGGTCCCGCACTTTGTCGAGCTGCAATTGTTGGTTGAACGACTGCGGTTGCCGGCCGACGCCCGTTTGAAAGCCGCGGAGCTGCATCCCGGCCCGCACTCCCTCGGGGAACTCGGACGAAAAGATCATCGCGTCGAACAGCTTGAGCAGACGGTACTGCAGGTCGAGCGCCTCGGACAGTTTTCCGGCGATCGTCAGGTCGTACAGCTTGCGGGTGACCTCGGGGACGACGCCGCTGGTGGCGTTCGTTCCGCCATCGCAGCCGACTAGCAGCATCGGCATCAGGGCGGCGTCCCACCCGGTCAGGAAGGAGAAATCGGGGCGCGTCGGTCGGACGGCGGCGATCATCCGCATCATGTGCGGCAGGTCGCCGGAGGAATCCTTGATCGCCACGATTCGCGGGCAATCCTCGGCCAGTCGTTGCACGGTTGGGACGTCGATCGGCGACGCGAACAGCGGAATGTTGTACAGCGTGACGTCGATCGGCGAGTTATCGGCGATCTCCTTGAAGTAGGCGTAGACGCCGGCGGGACTCAGCTTGTAGTAGAACGGCGACACGATCGCGACGGCACGCGCTCCGAGGCTGTGATAATGCTCGCAGGCGCGGATCGTCTCGCGGGTGTTCGCCTCGGCGGCCCCGGCCAGGATCGGCACCCGGCCGCGGGTTTGGTCGGCCATGATCTCGATGACGCGGCGGCGCTCTTCGGCGGTGAACCGAGTGAATTCCCCGGTGGAGCCGTTCGGGTAGAGTCCATGGACGCCCCGATCGATCAACCAATCGACGTAACGCCGCAGTTCCGGCTCGTTGATCTCTCCGCGGTCGTCCAGCGGCACAATGTTTGGGGTGTAGATGCCGGTCAAACGCTGCGGGGCTGCCATGGTTGCGATCTCTCCTGTTTCGGGTCAGACTGGCCCATCATAACTTGACGTCGGCCCACCGCAACGAGCGGTCGGGACGCCGGCGGTTCCATCCTCACTTCCCTGTGGCACTCATGGACGGCGCTGGCGCTTCCGCATTCCGCTCGCCAGCCCTGACGCGCCTGTTGGTGGGAGCCGCGTGCTTGTTGTACGCCGGCCTGTTCGGGGCCGCTTCGAGCCATTCGCAGTGGTTCGTCTATCCGCTGATTCCCGATGAAGTCGTGCTTTCGACGTTTGGCGGGGAGCAACTTGAATTCGCCTTGCTTGATCGGCTTCCCGCCGCGTCGCTGGCGGCCATCGCGGCCGTCATTAGCCAAGGAATCGGTTTCGCTGGATTGTCCGTCCTCGGACTTCAGTTCGAACTGCGGCGCGGCGAGCGGATTGGGATGGGATTCGCGATCGGGTCGAGCGCGCTTTCGACGTGGACTCTAGCGATCGGAACGCTCGTAGGACTCGGCGCCGAGTGGCTGATCCTGGCTCCGCCGACGCTCGTGGCGCTCGCCGGTTGGTGGCTTGAAAAGCGGCAATGGGGGCGATCTGAAACGGGTCGCGTACAACTCGCCGGCGTCTACGCGTTTCCACCGGGCGGATCCAATCGCTCTCGCGGCGAATCCAAACGCTCGGACGGCGAATCCACGCGCTCTCACGGCGAACGCGTCCAGTCAGAGGGCGACGACACGAACCAAACGTGGTGGCGTTGGGCTTGGCTGCCATTCGCCGTCCTCGTCTTGCTAGGCGCGATCCTGCCTCCGTGGGAATTCGATGTGCTCGAGTACCACTTGCAGGTCCCCAAGGAATGGCATCAAGCGGGGCGCATCGAGTTCCTGCCACACAACGTCTATGGAAACATGCCGCTCGGCGCGGAAATGGCGGCTCTCTGGTCGATGACGCTCGCCGTTGGCGACGAAGCCTGGTTCCACGGAGCGTTGGCGGGAAAAGTGCTCAATGGCCTGTTCACGATCGGAGTGGCTTTGGCTGTGGGTTCGATGGCGACTCGGGAAAGCGGACCGCGGGCCGGTGCGCTCGCGAGCGTTCTGTTCCTTTCCACGCCGTGGATTCTGCAGACGACGATGGCGGGCTTGGTGGATAGCGTACTGGCAGGGTACACGCTGTTCGCGTTTGGGGCGTGGTATCGAGCGCGGCCCGAGGCGCTCGCCAGGGCGTCGCTTGCCTGGATCGCGCTGGCGGGCTGGCTGGCGGGGGCGGCGGCCGGCACAAAGTACACGGGCGTGGTGTTCGCCGTCTTGCCGATCGCGGCGGCGATTTTATTCGAACCGCTGCTGGCGATCTGGCGCGCCTGGCGTTCGTCATCGCCGACCGTTGTGCCGGGCAAGGCCGTGGCGCGTGTGGACGAACGGTTGTCGCTGACGCGCGGCATGCGGTTTGCGCTCGTTCGCTTGGTCGTCTTTCTCGCGGCGGCCGCGGTCAGTGGCGGTGGTTGGTACGCGAAGAACTGGGGCTTGGCGGGCAATCCGGTCTATCCGTTGCTGGCTGGCGTGTCGGGGCGGGGACTGGAGACCGCCGAACAGCGTTGGCGGTGGTCGCAGGCGCATCGGCCGGGGGGAGCGAGCGTGACCGAGTGGCGTTCCGCCTACGGCCCGCGGGAATTGCTGAGTTCGGCGGCGCAGTTGGGGTGGCGCAGTCCGTGGCAGAGTCCGCTGCTGCCGCCGCTCGTTCTGTTCGCGCTCGTGTTTCTTCGGCCACGCAGCGAGCGGTTGCGCTGGCTCGGCCCGCCGCTCTGGATTTTGCTGGTCTGGTGGCTGGCGACCCACCGCATTGACCGCTTTTGGATTCCGGCGTTGCCGTTCGCCGTGTTGCTCGCCAGCCAGGGCACGCAGGTGTTGGACGTGTTGTTTGGCCGCCGCTGGGTCGATTGCGGTTTGGTCGCGATGTTCGGTTGGTTGCTGTTGATGGGCGCCGGTCCGGGCTCGGCGGACGAGCCGTTCGCCAACAACCGTTTCTTCGTTTCGCTGGCGACCTCTCGGCAGGCGCAAACACATCCCGCGCATCGGTGGCTGAACGAGAACGTTCCGGCGACGGGGAAGGTGTTGTTGGTCGGCGACGCGCGGCCGTTCTATCTGCGGCGATCGGCCCTCTACAACACCTGTTTCGATCGCGACGCGTTGTCGACGTTGGTCGCCGATCCATCGTCGGCGGCGCGACGGGCGGCGTTCCGCGCGGCGGGCATTACGCATGTCTTTGTCGATTGGAGCGAACTGGCCCGATATCGTTCGCCCGGCAATTATGGCCATACAAGCCTGGCAACGCCGGCGCTCATCCACGGAGAACTGGTCGAGCGTCAGCGATTGCTTCGGCCGATCGCGGTCGCGGACGAGGCGCTCGCCAAGTCTGGCGGGGAGATCTTCGAGGTGTTGGGGATCGATTCGTCGGTTCGTCGCGCCGACGGCGACGCGGCTGTCCGATAGAATCAAAGCTGCCGCGAACGACAGGCGGTTCGTGGTTTTTTCGACATGCCGAGCGGCTTATGGCCACGTCTTCCCAGCATCCACTGGAACAAAAAATCGATCGCCTGATTCGCCGGGTCCGCCGCGCGAACGCAATCCGGGCGGCGGCATTGGCCGGCGTTGTGGCGACGGTTTCCCTGGGTTTCGCCGGCGCGGTCGACATGCTGGTGCGGTCGTCCGAGCGCGGGAGCCAGACGGTGTTGGCGGCCTTGTTTGTCGCCCAGTCGGCGGTGGGGCTGCGATGGCTGTGGAAGCCGATTTTGCGAACGCGTTACGACCGGGTACAGATTGCGCGGCGCGTCGAGCAAGCATTTCCGGAGTTGCGGGGCGTGTTGGCATCGGCCCTCGAGTTCGCGTCGGCGTCGGCGGACGATCCGCTCGCCGGATCCGCGCGGTTGCGGGCGCTGGTGGTCGAGCGTGCGACGAGGCTCGCCGATCCGCTTGACTTCGCGGTCGTCATCGATTTCCGCCCAGCGCGGCTAGCGCTCGCGGCGTTGTTGGCCGCTACCCTCGGAGCCGGCGTGGCGGCTTGGTGCTTTCCCGCTGGGGCGTCGCTGAGTGCCCAGCGGATCCTGATGCCGTGGAGTGAGCAACCCTGGCCGCGCCGCCATCGGTTGGAATTTGAACAACTGCCGGCCAAGATCGCGATGGGCCAGGATCTACAGCTGACGGTTGTCGACGCCAATGGCCGGGCGCCACAACAGGTCGAATTGCGTTGGCGGTCGTCAGGGGAACTGGTCGAGCAACGCCTGTGGGGCGAGGCGACGGCCGATCCGGCACGCGTGCGTTTTCGTCTGGAACGGTTGGCTCGGCCGCTCGAAGTGCGCGCCTCGGGCGGCGATGACGACACCATGGATTGGCACCCGATCGACGTCGTGGAGCCACCTCGCGTCGAGGCGCTCGAGGTCCGCGTGTTGTCGCCGGATTACATCGGCGAGCCGCCACGTGTCGCGAGCCAACCGGTGCGGGGCTGGGCAGGATCGCGACTGACGCTTCGCGGTGTCGCGTCGCGTCCGCTTCAAAAGGCATCGCTGCGTCGGTTGGAAACGCTGGACGGTACGTCCGAGAACAGCGAGCAGGAACGTGGTCCCAGGCGGGAGATTCCGATCACGCTCGATAGCGCCGGCCTCGCGCTCTCGCTGGCGGCCGATGGCCCGACCGCATGGGAACTGCGCGAGTCCGCGATTTTCGCGTTGGAAGTGACCGATCGGGACGGGGTGACGGCCGAGGCGGCACGATGGGTGGTGCAAACGGTTCGCGACCAACCGCCGACGATTGTGTGGCGTTCTCCGGCGGCGGTGGCCGCGTGCGCGCCAAACGCACGCGTGCCCGTTCTCGCATCGGTTCTTGACGACCTGCGCGTGAGCGGCGTTGAACTGCGATATCGGATCGTCGGAGAGGCTGAGACAGGGACGGTTGAGTTGGTGTCGGAGCTATCCCGGCGCGCGGCCGACGGGCCCGATCGCGGCAAGTTCGAACTGTCCTGGAATTGGCCGCTCCAAAGTGTCGCGGCGCGGACGCCCGGCAAAGAACCGCTCGATCCATTCATGCCGGGGCAGGTGGTCGAGTTTTGGATTGCCGCGCGGGATTCGTTGGGTCAGCAAACCGAATCGCCGGCCCGGCGCTTGGAGATTCTCGCGCCCGAAGCCGTCGCGGAGCGGCTCGCTCAGCGGGAGGCTCGATTGTTGGAACAATTGCAGAGTGCCTTGCTGGCTCAACGCGAAGCGCAGGCCGCGGCCGGCGATGCGATAGGCCAGGCTGTTGATTCGCCGGGCATGGCGACCAACGGTTCCCCAATCGATGGCGAAGCGGCGAGCCCACCGGATTTGGAGCGGTCCCAAGCGGCTTTTTTAGCCCAGCGGCTCGTGCGACGAAAGTTGGAAGAGCCTGGTGGAGCGGGTGGCCAACAGGCTGGCGAAACGCTGGACGATTCGCTGAATGTGCGCGAGTGGCTGTTGGGATTCGCCGCCGAGGCGCAATGGAGCGGCGGCGCGGACGACCTGCTGGTGCAGCGGCTGCGAGCAGTCGCCGACGCCTTGGAAACGCTACTGACCGGGCCGCTGCCAACGGCCGAACGCGAGTTGCAGCAGACCATTCGCCGTCGACAAGAGCGCCAGTCGGACTGGAACGAGCCGCTGGCGGCCGCGCAAGCGGCACAAGCGGTGGCGGTCGCCGCACTGGAGGCGATTGTCGAGCGGCTCGCGCCGTGGAATCAGCTGCGGAGACATGCGGAAGCAATCGGCGAACTGCGGGAGTTGTTGGCTCAGGATCTCGCGGAAATGGAGCAGCGGTTGGCGGAGCAAGCGTCGGCGGGAATGGTGATGGAACCGGATGAACGCGAGTTGTCCGAACGGCGTCGGCTGGCTGAACGCCAATTCGAGTCGACTCGGCGGCTCGATCGGTTGTTGGAAGGGTTGGAATCTGGGATGGAAAGTGGCCGGCCGGATGACGCTTGGAGGGCAGCGGTCGGAGCGGCGGTGGAAATGGCCCGCGCGGGTTCGCTGCCTAGCACGGTCTGGGAAGCGGGGACGAGCGCGCAAGCAGGCCGGTGGGGCGCGGCGGCGGAGAATCAACGGACGGCTGTCGAGACGGTAGACGCGATACTCGACAAGCTGGCGGGCGGTCGAGAGCGGTCAGATGCGAGCAGTGACGCGGCGAACGAAGTGGCAACCGCTGAAATGACCGCTCGACGGGAAGCGGCCGAGGCGTGGCGCGCCGCGATTGAGCCCTGGGTCACTCGCCAAGCGGCGATCATCGAGTTGCTGGAGTCGTTGCTGAAGCAGAATGACGCGACGCAGCGGACGACGGCGGAACGGCTCCAACGCGAACTCGCGGCCGACGCGACGCGAACTGCCAGCCAGCTTCCGACCAGTGCCGTGTTTGAATTCGCGTTGAATGGGGCGATTCGCGAAATGACACGAGGTGCCGACGAGCTTCGCGGGGTGCGAATGGAACCGGCATTCGAGGCGGCCCAGGACGCGCTGCGGCGGCTCGAGCGGCTTGTCGCGGCGCTGACGGAGGAAGCGACAGCGCCCACGATGCTGGATGAGCCGACGGCGGCCGACGAGCCTCCGGGCGAGCAAGGTCGGCGACCGCCGAACGGCTCGTTGGCCGAATTGCAATTGTTGCGGGAATGCCAAGCGGACTTGCGGAACCGTACCGTCGCGTTGGCGGAATCGTTTCCGGCGCCAAACGACCCGCTTTCGGATTCCGCCCGCCGTCAGCTCGACGAACTGGCTCGGGAGCAGGCTCGCTTGGCCGAACTGCTGGAGAAACTGCTGCCATGAGCATTCGCGCGATTATCCGAGTGCGGCTCGGACGGCTCGGGAAGTTTGTCGCCGGTGCGGGGAGCGGCCTCGCGGTGGGGTTCGTTCTGACGTTCCCGCTGCCCGCGCAGGACCTGGACGAGGAACTGTTGCGGGACTTGCCGGCGACTCGTCCGATGCCAGTACCGATGCCGATGCCGGTACCGACGCCCGTCAAGCCGGTCAGGCCGATCAGTCCGGAGACGCCATTGTCACCAGTCACGCCGGAGGTGCCGGGCACTTCCCCTCAGCGGAACACGTCGAGCAAGCGGGGCGCGCCGGGCGTTCCCGGCAAAGCGGGCCCGCCTGACGCCGAGAGCGCTCCGACATCGCCGGGCGCGCTGCCGTCGCGGCCAGCCACGGACGTGCCGGGTGATTTGGAAGGTGAAGACGTCGGCGAGACGCCTGTCGAGTCGTTGCACCGGGCTCAGGGGCGGATGACGGAAGCGGCGCGTAGGTTGGAAGCCGGCGATGCCTCGACTGCGACTCGCG
>JBIKVL010000586.1:0-3778 GCA_044356875.1 Pirellulaceae bacterium
TGCCGGCGTCGTGTACAGACTGACCGACAGTGTCGCCGGGCGATCGCCAAGGTTGCGGCCATAGATCGCCACCACCTGGCGATCGGGCAGGACCGTTGTCAAGCCCTCCGTCGGCGCGACCCACACGGCCGCTTGGCCCGCGGTGATGTCGAGCTTCACGCCGCCGGTCTTGGCCTGTTCGGCATCCGGGGGAACGGTGCGGATTTCAACGTTTTGGTCCGCCAGGAAATCGATGCGGCGAATCTCGTCGCGTCGGAATGAGACTTTCAGGGTTTCGAACGGAATCGGAGCGAACGCGTCCTTGGCACGCTCCTCAGACGCGGGCAAGGTGAAGGACACCCGCTGATTGCCCACCGCGGTGATCCGGCTCAAACTTAAAGCCACGCCGCGTGGATCATCCGCCACATAGGCTCCCAACACGGCGAAGACCGAAAAGCCAATCCCCAGCGCCTGAGCTGGTAGGAGGACGCCTTCCCCGAGCGCCTCGCGAATCTCCGCCGACCAGCGGCGGTTCATCAACGCCACGATTCCCCAGGCCAACGCCAGAATCGCCATCCCGGCCGCGATGCCCACACTCATCATCCACACCGGAGTCAGCCATTGCTTCACCCAAGGCAGGACGGCCGGTAAGAACACGTCGGTCATCTGCGTTTTCCTCTTGCCTTACAATCCACGACCTGTTGAGCACCAAGTTCGCGATCGAAACTCGACGCTCCATCTTGTCAATATCTCTACCCGCATCTCTCCCCGCATCTCTGTCCGCGCCGGCTACTGCACCAACCGATCGGGCGCGACGTGAAATCCGGTGAAGCGGCTCTTCGCCGTTGAACACTCGGTCCGAGCTGACTCTGTCCGCGTCCACTCGATCCGCCTGCCACGGATGAATTCTCCCAAAGTCTCGTCGACCGCCCGCAGAAACCCTTCAAGCTCGGAACGCGGCCCCTCGGCCGTGAGCTCCACACGCCCGTCCGAAAGATTGCGAACCTCGCCGACGACCGCAAAATCGGCGGCGAGCTGCCGCGTGCGTTGGCGAAAGCCGACTCCCTGAACGTGGCCCGAGTACCACGCTTCGACCCGCTGCTGTTCCACCATCTTACGATCTCACGCCGCCCCGCAAGCCGCTGAAAGGGGCGGAGCCTCCGACGCCGGCCGCCCCGTGAAAAACCGCGTTGAGTATAGGCGGCTGCCGCACCGTCTACCAGTAGCGCCGGCGGGACGTTACATTCCCTGCCACCGACTGTCGCCCCGAACGCATTTCCACCCGTTGATGAGGAGTTACGCCCTATGCCCACGATCCTGGCAAGCCTGCTCGAACCGTTCGCCATCGCCTTGTTGAAAGCGGGCGGAGCGACCGCCGACGAGTCGGTTATCGTCGGCAAAAGCCTCGTGGCGGCCAATCTTTGCGGGTACGAATCGCACGGCGTGATGCGGCTGCCGTTCTACATTCAGGCACTGAAGGATGGCGAAGTCGTTTCCCGGGCCGAACTGTCGATCATGAATCAGTCAGCCGCCCGCGTCGTCGCCGATGCCAACTGGGGCTTCGGGCAGGTTCAAGCCAACCAATTGCTCGACATGCTGTACGCTCGGGTCGCCACCGAGGGGTTGGCGGTCGGCACCATGATCCACTGCGGCCACATTGGACGGCTTGGCGAGTATTGCGAAGCGGCCGCCGCCCGAAACCTGGTATCGATGGTGATGGTGAATTCGCATGGAGCCGCCGTCCGCGTCGCCCCGCCCGGGGGCAAAGCTCCGCGGCTCAGCACCAATCCGCTCGCCATCGGCGTCCCCCATCGCGACGAACCGCTGGTTTTGGATTTCAGCACCAGCGCGACGGCCGAAGGCAAAGTCCGAGTGAAAAAGATCGCGGGCGAAAAGGTGCCGTCAGACTGGCTACTCGACTGCGAAGGCCGACCGACCACCGATCCGAATGTGCTCTATCAGAATCCTCCTGGTTCGATCCTGCCCATGGGCGGCGCCCAAGCGTACAAGGGTTTTGGACTGGGCCTGATGATCGAAATCCTTACCGGCGCCCTTTCCGGCGGTGTCACCGCGCGTCCTGTTCCCTATCCGAAGAAAGGCAACTGCGTCTTCGTGCTGCTGCTCGATCCGGCCGCCTTTGGCGGAGCCGACCACTTCCGCGGCGAAGTCGAGCAGCTGGCCGATTACATCCGAAGCTGTCCGCGAATCGAAGGCGTCGAACGCATCCTGTTGCCCGGCGATCCAGAACGCGTCGCTATGGCGAAACGCTCGGCGAATGGAATCACGCTCGACCAGGAAAACTGGGCCCAGCTTGTGAAACTGGCCGGCAATCTGGGTGTCGCCGCGCCGTCCGCCAACTAGCCTTCAGCTTTAGACTCGGAGTTCGACGACCATGGTAAAAACCGCCAGCACAATGTTGCCACTCGGTACGCTTGCCCCAGACTTTTCACTGCTTAGCGTCGACGGCCGCATGGTTTCCCGGGACGACTATGCCGGGAAACCGCTTCTCGTCATGTTCATTTGCAATCATTGTCCATTTGTAAAGCACGTGGCCGACGAGCTAGCCCGGCTTGGGGCCGACTACGGCGCTCGGGGAGTCGGCGTCGTCGCCATCAACTCGAACGATCCGAGCACGCATCCGGACGATTCGCCCGAACGCATGGTCCATGAAGCCGAATCCCGCGGGTACGCTTTCCCGTATTTGTTCGACGAGGACCAAGAGGTCGCCAAAGCTTACCGAGCAGCCTGCACGCCCGATTTCTTCCTGTTCGACGCGGCGCATCGGCTGGCCTATCGCGGACAATTGGACGACAGCCGGCCCAAGTCGGACGTTCCCGTGACCGGCCGCGACCTCCGCGCTGCCCTGGACGCGGTGCTCGCAGGCCAACCGGTCGCCGAAAGGCAGCGGGCGAGCCTTGGTTGCAATATTAAATGGAAAGCCGGAGATGAGCCGGAATACTATGATCCGGCGGGCGTCAAGTAGCGTGACGAAAGGGCGAGCGGGAATTTAGCGAGGTGTCTTATGACGGCGTCGATTCGTTCAGGTTTGTGCGTTATGGCGGCCGCGTGCTGCATCGTGGGGATCGCGGCGAGCGGCGCCATGGGGTGGCTGGCCCCGAATGAGGTCAAAGTCAGCGAAATCGCCCCAGGCGTCTTCTTCCGAAAAGCCCAGACGGAACCGGTTTTCACCGGCTGCAATCAGGGCTGGATCGAGTTCCGCGATTTCGTGCTCGTAATCGACGCGAACTTCCCCGGGCAAGCGGCCGAAGTCATCAAGTTGATCGGACAGCATACGAAGAAGCCGATCCGTTTCGTCTTCGACACGCACCATCATGGCGATCATGCCGACGGCAATGTCCACTACGCGAAGCAAGGCGCGTCGGTCATCGCCAACGAGCGGTCGCGTCCGCTCTTCGAGACAACCGGATTGAAAGGCTTCGAGGGAGGCAAAAAAAACAGGGCCGCCGAGTACGCCGATCTGCCCTATGAAATGCCGACGCTCTACTTCGATCGCAAATTCGTGCTGGACGACGGCACGCAACGCGTCGAATTGCTCTTTTTCGGCCATGGCCACACGGCCGGCGACGCGGTCGCTTGGCTGCCCAAGCACGGCATCCTGTTCACGGGCGACGCCTGCGTGAACGGCGCCTTCAACTACACGGGCGAGAGCGACACGGCCTCCTGGATCGACGCTTTGACCGGCATGGCCGAACTGCCCGTCAAGCAGATCGCGCCCGGCCATGGCGAATTGAGCGACAAGACGCTGCTGGAAAAGCAGCGCCGCTACTTCCAAGAGTTG
>JBIKVL010000587.1:0-3777 GCA_044356875.1 Pirellulaceae bacterium
CGAATGAGCAGGACCCACGAGCGATCGAGGCGTTGACCGTCGGCTGGATGCTGTCGCTCATGGCGTGCCTCGCCTCGGAATTCGGTGCGATCGTGGGCTTTGTGGTGGTGGCGATCGCGGGCGGGGCGGAGCGGATGCCGGGCCTGTTGGCATTGGCGCCGCTCGTGCTTGCGTTCATCGCCCTGGTGACTGGCACCTGTTGCTTGGTGCTGACCGTCATAGCGGGCAGGATGCGGAAGACGCCGGCGCCGCGGTCGGTCGTGCGAGTCGCCTGGACTGCCGGCTTACTCCCGTGGGTCGCGCTCGTCGGACTGATCTTCGCGACTGCGGCACGGTAGCCAGTTCAGCTCCCCGAAGCTCGGCGCGGGACAGGCGGGACGGGCGAGTTACCGAACTTCCGCGACCTGCTGGGGCGAATTGGCCGATTCGCGGCGTCGCGGACGTGCGGGCCGAGTGCTTACGAACGCGGCAAGCATCACCAGCGAAACACCGATGACTGACAGAAGCGTGTACGGCATCATACGCTCGACCTCTCGGCCAACCCGCGTGAATCGACGGGTCGGCGAGTTCTAAAGGGCCGGCTTGATCGCTCACCGGCCTACCACGGTCCTCGAATGTAGTTTACGCCGAACTGCCGAGTGTGGCTCGGCCAAGGCGGCGTCGGCCGCAAATCGGAGTCCGCAAACGCGCCGTCACCCGGATAACCGGGACGGAACTGATGGTAGATCGGCATTACAGTGCTCTGAGCTACACCCCAACTCCATTCCGTGCTGCTCCGAGCGGTCGGCGGCACCACGAGCGGGACGGGATAGCCTTTGGCGACGTGGTAGTACTCACTGTGCCACGGCATCTTGCTGGACACGATCTGGTTGTGCTTGTCCGCCCGACGGCGAGTGAACGCCTGGGCGTCGTTGCTGGCCAAAGCCAACGCGCAGGCCGCGAACAACACGGCCCAAAGATGCTTCCGATTCATCAGATTCCCCCTAAGGTTAACGGGCCAAGCGGAAAATGTGGTGGATGTGATGGGCCGCGTTCTTCCCCGGCGGGCTGTACCAATGCACACCCGCGCGCGTCAGTCCCCGACCCTCGTCGTAGGTGCGGTGATACGTCCGATGATGCGGATACAGGAACTCGTGCGGCATCAACGGCTGGTACGTGAAATACGTATGCCCAACGTGCGCCGGAATCGGGCCTGGACTCACGTACGCCTGCGCTCCTAAGCCCCCGCAGGCCGGCGGCACGTAGTAATTACGGAACAAATCCGGATTGCCGTACCCGTAAAAACGGCACTGGGCGTCTTTGGCATGGTCGAGCGCCATTGCCACGTTACCGCTCGCCATCACCAGCCCCGCGATCGCCAGCAACCCGAACAAACTCCCGCGAACCATCCCTGCACCCATGATGACGCTCCTCGTCAGCCGGCCCGCCATTCGCGGCCGGCGCCTGTGATTCCCTTGAGGTCTTAAAACGGCCCTGTCCCCGTGAACACCGGGTTTCCCCTAAGTTATCGGCTCACCCGGCACTAGGGATCGAAGTCATTCTTTCCATTTTTCCAAAAGCGCCCAAAGCTCCAGTTTTGCCGAGTGGGCGATTGCTGTCGGTCGCTGCGAGTCTGCGGCGGACGCCGGGTGGGACGGGTAACGGCGTGCCGCTATACTTTCGGCAAGTTTGGTGACTTGGCCGTTTTGGGTCGCTCAAGGTTTTTGAGTCGCTCAAGGTTTTTGAGTCGCTCAAGTTTTCGAGCCGCTCAAAGATTGTCCTGTGGTGAAGGAGTACCCCGTTGTCGCAAGCGCGTGACGTTGATTTACCGGATTCCGTCGAAGGGGCTGCGTCGCCGTCTTCCGACCAACGCCGCCGGACCACGGCGGAGGCGATGGCGACCAAGCAGCGCGACATCTCCGTCAGCGAGTTCTTCGCGAAGAACCGCCATCTGCTCGGTTTTGACAACCCGCGGAAAGCGCTCCTCACCACCGTGAAGGAGGCCGTGGACAATTCGCTCGACGCCTGCGAGGAGGCGGGAATCATCCCGGAGATCTGGGTTCACATCGAAACCACGGGCACGAACCGCTTCAAGGTCGCCGTGCAGGACAACGGTCCGGGCATCGTCAAGAAACAGATCCCGCTGATTTTCGGCAAACTGCTGTACGGTTCGAAGTTCCACCGGTTGCGGATGAGCCGCGGGCAGCAGGGGATTGGCATCAGCGCCGCCGGCATGTACGGGATGCTCACCACCGGCAAACCGGTGTTGATCGTCTCCAAGACGGCGCCGCGTAAACCGACGCATTACTTCGAACTGCAAATCGACACCAAGCGGAACCATCCCGAGATCATCAACGGCAAGGGCGAAGGGGAAGACATTCCGCCTGGCGAAAAGGGGCTAAAGCATATCGCCGATCGCGGGATCGCCTGGGTCGGACATTATCCAGCGTCGATCCGGCCCAGCCATCTCGCCAACGCGAACCGTTCGCCCGCTCCACCCGATGGATCAACCGCGCCTGCGGCCGCCGCGGCGCACGATAAGGCGAGCGACAAGGCGAGCGACAAGGCGAGCGACAAGGCAACTAGCGGCGCCACGGGCGATGGCGCCAACGCGCCAGGATCTGTCGACACGCCGGACGGAATGCGGGCGGGCGACGAATTGCGGAGCGGCACACGGGTGACGATCGAGCTGGAAGGGCGATACATTCGCGGCCGCGGGAGCGTCGACGAATACTTGGAGCAAACGGCGATCGCCAACCCGCACGTGACGATCCACTATCGCGATCCCGAAGGGCAGGAAATCACCTATTCGCGGGCGACCATCAAATTGCCGCCCGAGCCGACCGAGATCAAGCCGCATCCGTACGGTGTCGAGCTCGGCCGACTCGTCACCATGCTCAAGGACACGTCGGCGGGATCGATGTCGTCGTTCCTCACCGAGTCCTTTTCGCGGGTCACGTCGGCGGTCGCGAAGAGCGTCTGCGAAACGGCCAACATTTCGGTGCGGGCGAATCCCAAGCGGATTGGCCGGCAAGAGGCGGACTCGCTGTATCAAGCGATTCAAAACACGCGGATCAGCCCGCCCGCGACCGACTGCTTGGTGGCGATCGGCGAGGAACTGATCCTCAAGGGGCTGCACCAAGTAGTGCCCGGCGAGTTTTACTGCGCGGCGACGCGGCCACCGTCGGTCTACCGCGGCAACCCGTTTTTGATCGAAGTCGGGTTGGCGTATGGTGGGGCGAGCCAGGCGCAGAAAGTCTCGCTCGAAACGCTGACGGAGATGTTGTCGGAGAGCGATTCGCGGACGCTCCGCCAGTTCCTCGTCACCAGTTTCGACGGGATTGGCGGCCAAGCGGCGGATCGCATCATGGAAGAATCGCAAATGGGGACGCGGCAGAGTCCCGGGAAGATGGCGAGGGCCGATATTCAGCGGCTCCATGCCGCGATGCGGAACGTCAATCTGAGCGAAGGCCAGTCGATGCAGGTGTTGCGGTACGCGAACCGCGTGCCATTGCAGTTCCAGCCAGCGGCGTGCGCGATCACCCAGTCGGTGATTCAAACGAACTGGCGGGCGTACGGCTTGACGCAATCCCGCGGCCAACTGCCGGCCGGGCCGGTGACGCTGATGGTCCACATGGCGAGTGTCTGGGTGCCGTTCACCAGCGAATCGAAAGAGGCGGTGGCCAGCTATCCCGAGATCACCAAGGAACTGCGGCTCGGATTGCAGGCGGTCGGTCGCAAGTTGGCGATGTTTTTGAATCGCCGCAATCGCGTGCGGCAGGAAGGCGAACGGCGGTC
>JBIKVL010000588.1:0-3774 GCA_044356875.1 Pirellulaceae bacterium
CAGCATCAAGGCGAAGGCGTGCTCGGCCGTGCTGAGCGTGTTGCCGGCCGGCGTGTTCATGACGACGATGCCCAGTCGCGTGGCGGCTTTCTTGTCGATGTTGTCGGTGCCCACACCGGCGCGCACGATCGCTTTCAGGCGGCGATTGCCTTCCAGCGATTCGGCGGTGATCTTCACGCCGCTGCGGCAAATCGCGCCGTCGAAATCGCGCAACGCGTTTCGCAGGTCGGCCCCCTTCAGGCCGGTCCGCACTTCGTACTCGATGTCCGGCTTGGCGGCGTCGAGCAGCGAAAGGCCTTCGGGAGACAACGTATCCAAGACAATCACGCGAAACATCGCCACGCTCTCCGATCAGAAACTGGCAAACTGAAACGTACCGGCTGATTTATTACCAGCTGATTTTTTTCCAGCTGGTTTATTCCGGTTGATTATTACTGGCTGATTATTACTGGCTGATTATTACTGGCTCGAATTGGGAACACGCGGACGTTACCGGCCGGCGCGGAACTCGCGCATAAAATCGCGAAGGGCCAACACGCCATCGCGAGGCATGGCGTTGTAAATCGAGGCGCGGATTCCGCCGACGCTGCGATGGCCCTTGAGATTGCCGAGTTTCCGTCGGTCCGCCTCAGCCAAGAACGCTTTCTCCGTGTCGGCGTCCGGCAGTCGGAATGTGACGTTCATGATCGAACGCGAATCGCGTTGAGCGTGTCCCCGGTAGAAGTTGGGGCTTTCGTCGAGAACTTCGTAGACCAGTCCGGCCTTTTCCACGTTGCGATCGTACATCGCCGCGAGGCCGCCGATGTCGTTAAGCAGCCAATCGACGACCAGTTTCACCACATAGATCGCGAACGTGGGAGGCGTGTTCCAGAGCGAATTTTCGTCGGCGTGCGATCGGAAATTCAGATAGCCGGGCAGGCTCTCGGCGCCCGCCGCCAGCAGGTCGTCGCGAATGATGACAATCGTCACGCCCGCCGGCCCGGCGTTCTTTTGGGCGCAGGCGTAGATCAGTCCGTACTTCTCGATCGGCAGCGGCCGGCAGAGGAAATCCGACGAGCAATCGGCGACAATCGGCACCTTGCCGGTATCCGGTTCGCAGAGGAACTGCACGCCTTCAATGGTCTCGTTCGAGGTCAAATGCACGTAGGCGGCGTTGGGATCAAGGGACAGGTCCGCGGCGGGCGGCAAGCGATCGTACTTGGTGGCGGCGCCATCCCAAGCGACCCGCACTTGGCCCTCGCGGAGCGCCTCTTTTTGGGCGCTTTTGCCCCAAGTGCCCGTCAGCACATAGTCGGCGGAACGGCCTTCGCCGCGGAGTAGGTTCATCGGCACCATGGAGAACTGGAGCCGCGAGCCGCCTTGGAGGAAGAGGATTTTATAGTTTTGGGGGATGCCGAGCAGCTTTCGCAGGCCCGCTTGAGTGGCGTCCAAGATGTCGATGAACGCCTTATCGCGGTGGCTCATCTCGAGGATCGACACGCCCTTGCCGGGCAAGCAGAGCAAGTCCCGCTGAACCTGCTCGAGCACGGGCAGCGGCAAAACAGCCGGTCCCGGCGAGAAATTGTAGATCCGCTGCGATGATTCCCCGCTCATTCCTAGACTTCCCTTGCATTCACAATCCACGAACCGCCCCCACAATTCGTAGGATTGTAGGTGACCTTCCGGGTTTTGAGAACGGCACCGTGAGCGGCGGCCGGCCTGCGGGCGGTGGAGTGATGGCGGTCGTGGATCGCCCGGTCTGCCCATTCAGCATATCGGGTACGATCGTCGCCGCCCTTGCCATCAGTAACGGGGCGGGACAGGCAGTCCTTGAACCGTTCGCGGGTTTGTTCCGCCCCCGGTAGTTGGGGCGGCCGGCGGGGCGGCCGGCGCGGCAAGCATCGGGGGGCCGTTTAGGCCATTGGGCACCTGCGCTTGCAGGTATGCGACTCGTTCGGCGATCGCCGGTTGCTGGCGATTTAATTGCAGCGACCGCTGGTAGTTCGCCAACGCCTGCGACGGATCGCCCGCCCGGTCGCGAAGACGTCCCAGCGCCGCCCAGGCCCGCGAGTTGGACTGGTCGAGTTGCACCGCGGTCTGAAGATTGTTCTTGGCCGTCTCGGCGTCGCCAAACTCCTCGTACAACCGCGCCAGTTCCACACGCGCGTCGGCGGATCGCGGGTTCCGAGCGGCCCAATTTTGCAGTAGCGCGAAGGCGCGATCCGAACGTTCGGTTTCGATCAGTAGAACCGCCAGCCCGCGATGGCAGTCGGTATGGTTTTCATCCTGATCGAGACACTGGTTGTAAAGGTTTTCGGCCTGAGTCAGAGACTGGCGGTCGTTCTGAGCCGAACCGACCCGATGGTAGGAAGCCGCCAAGTTGTAGTAAGCGTCCGCGTTGCGGGGTTCGGCCAGCAACGCTTGCTGGAACTGTTGCATCGCGGCGGCGTACTGGCCCTGCTGATAAAGTTGAACGCCCGCCGCGTTGTTCGTGTTCGGGAGGGCGCCGCAGCCAGCGGCGGCGAGCGGGGCGAGCATGAACAGCGATAGCCACGATGACCCCGCCAGCGGCCGAACGCTGTAAGGCGCCATCCGTCGCGCGTGGTTGTCGTTCGCCATCCCCGCCTCCGCGTCGTCCAAAACTACCGCTTTTTGGGAGCGCGGACGGTAGCGATCGCGGGCAGTACGCACAAGAGGAAAAATGACGTGCCGCGTGGGTTGCTCGTTTACCGCCAAGCCGTGGCTGCTGGCTGGCGTGGCGTTTAGGATCGGCACCGCGGCGCCGCGTGGGTTGGAGGCCGAGCCATCGCCTGCGGTTCGGCGGTAAACGAAGGCGACGGTCCACGAAGGCGGTAGTAAACGAAAAAACGCCGAGCCGCCGCGGACGAATCCGCGGGGCTCAGCGTCGCAACCAGGAAGTTTCAGCGCGGGCGGTCGCTCGGCGAAGTGACCTGTCCGTCACCACCGCGACCAAGCGGCTAGTAGGGCGAGCCGGCACCCGGGTCGACATCGCCGACCATGTGCAGATGGTTGTGGTCGATGTAGACCACTTCCACCGCGTCCTCGTCCCGCAGCGTATGTGGAACGGGCCAGCCGACCCGCGTCGTTTCCGAGAAATAGATGATGCACTTGTAGTGGGCGTGGTGCAGTTGAGCGGGGCCAACCAACGGATACACGCGCGGCGGATCGACGTAGTCCGCGATCTTCTGCTTGACGATGCGGACGTTGTTGCGTTGCACCTCATGCAGCAGCGGCAGACCGCCTTCGATCGGCCGGGCTCGCTCGAAGGCCCGCATCACTTCGTCATCGCTCGGTTCGTCCAGCGCGACGGCCGGACCGCCCGAGGTCAGCGGACCCAGGATCGGCACCTTGTCGTACCGCTCCGCGATCCAAAATTCGTCTTCCTTCTTGTCCTGAAAGTACGGGCTCACCGGGATCGGCACACCCAGAAAACCCATGTCGACACCGTGGGTGATTCCGAGGCAGCCCGTGCTGGAAAGTCCCATCAGGCCGAGGACCAATCCGACCAGGGACGAGGCGAGATTGCGTTTCATTGTCTGCTTCCTTGATTGCTCCGATGGTTGCTACTCCAGTTATCGTGATAACCTGGGAGGAACTTTCGGGTTTTTCCGAAGGTATCGCGAAAACGTCCTGTGCCGCCTGGGCGGAAAGCAACGCCAGCACCACAAATCCACCTGCCGTGGGGGAATCTCGATGCAAGGTAGCAACTCGAAGCTCTGGCCCGACCTGATTGCCGCAGTTGCCGGTTTGCTGCTGCAGCTGCTGAGCTGTGGC
>JBIKVL010000589.1:0-3771 GCA_044356875.1 Pirellulaceae bacterium
CCGCGGCTGACAATGCCGGTGACCCGGCCTGTGGTCAAATGCAGGTGTTCGAGCAACACGCCGCAGTGGACGGTCATGTAGTCGACGCCCTGCTTCGCCTGGTGCTCGACCATGTCCAGGAAATGCTGGGGCCGCATGTCCTCGATGTTGCCGCCCAGTTCCTCGAGCATTTGATAGATCGGCACCGTGCCGATCGGCACGGGCGAAGCGTTGATGATTTGAGCCCGGATGCGGTCGATGTCCTTGCCCGTCGACAGGTCCATCACCGTGTCGGCGCCGAAATGGACGGCCGTGTGGAGTTTCTCCAGTTCCTCGTCGACGTTGCTGGTGACCGCCGAGTTTCCGATGTTGGCGTTGATTTTGCAGGAGACGGCGATACCGATGCCCATCGGTTCGAGCCGTCCTTGGAGGTGGACCTTGTTCGCCGGGATCACGAGCCGGCCGGCGGCCACCTCGTCGCGGATCCGCTCGGCGGCAATCCCTTCCCGTTTCGCCACGAATTCCATTTCCGGGGTGATTTGGCCAGCTCGGGCCGCCTCGTATTGCGTCATCGTTGCCTTCTCCTAAAACGGTGATACGCGTTGCGTTGCGTTGCGTTACGATCGCGGTGACACGATCCGCTCAATCATCCATTCGCTGAATCAACCATTCGCCGTGCCCATGATGCTGGACTCGGGATCCGCCTGCAACCCGCTGATCCGCAATCGCCATTGGTCCAGTTCCTCGCGGGACAGCCCCTGTTCGCGCGTGATTTCCTGCCGCAACGGCTGATCGTGGCCGGGCACCAGCACGCTGATCGTCAGCCGGCCATTCTCAGCGTAATGAAACCGGATCTCCAGCGGCGTTTGGGCGGGCAAGTTGGGCGGCAAGCCGCGAATGGAACATTTGCCGATCGCCGAGCATTCCTCGGGAGAACTGCTCTCGCCCTCGACAATCTGCAAGTGCAGCGACGATTGGTTTGGCTTGTGGGTGCGGAAGACTCGTTTCGCGACGACGGGCAGCGGCGTGTTCCGTGGAATGACCACGGCGTTCTGTTTGCGGCCCGTTTTCCGGTCGGTGCCGACGATTCCCAGGCTATGCGAATTGACGTTGCGGATGCTGAAAGCGCCCTTCTCGCCGCGGCGTTTGGCCAACACCAACCCGGCATGGAGCGCCGCGCCATGCGCGACGGCCTCGTCGGGGGCTACCGAGTTATCGGGATCACGGCCCGAAACCCGCTTCAACATGTCGACGATCGCTGGCATCCGCGTCGCGCCGCCCACCAGCAGCACCCGGTCGATGTCGGCCCACGTCAAGCCAGCGGCCGCGACTGCCTGCTTCGTCGTAAACGCCGTCCGTTCGACCAAGTCGTAGGTCATTTCCTGAAACATCGTGCGCGTGACTTCGACCCGCAGCGACAGCGCCTTGAAATCGCAGACCACCGAGGCCTTTTGCCGCGCCGACAGCGTGCGTTTCGCCTCTTCGCAGTCACGCCACAGGCGGCCCACCACGTTCGTGTCCTCGCGCGGATCCCATGCCGTGCCATGAACTGCTCGGCGACGTAATCGACCAGACGCTGATCCCAGTCGCGGCCGCCCAGTTGCACGTCGCCGTCCGTGGCCAGGGTATTGAAAGCGGTGCCGCGGATTTCCATCACGGTGACGTCGAACGTGCCGCCCCCAAGGTCGTACACGAGAATCCGCTCCATCTCCTCCCGCGCCAGTTCCGGTCGGAAATAGCCGCGTTGGAATCCGAACGCGAGCGCCGCCGCCGTCGGCTCGTTCAAGATGTCCATCACCTCGAAACCGGCCATGTACCCGGCGTCCTGCGTCGCTTTCCGCCGGTTCTCATCGAAATACGCCGGCACGGTGACCACCACCTTGCGAATGTCGCCAATCAGCCGGCTCGCGTCCTGCCGCAGCTTGTTCAGGACGAACGCTTCGAGCACTTCCGGCGGGTAGGTTTGGCCGGCGATCGATTTCCGGAAAAGAGGACTCCCCAGCTCGCGCTTCGCGCTTTCCACCACGTGGTCGGCTTCCACCGACAACGCCTTGACCGCCTCTTTTCCGACCACCACCTCGTCGCCGTCGAACAGCACGAAGCTCGGCGTGATCACATCGCCTTCCGTGTTCAAAATCGCGTGCGGACGGCCATGCCGGTCGAGCGCCGCGACGACCGAATACGTTGTGCCCAAGTCGATGCCGACCGCCAGCGTTTCCGTCTCGGCCGCCTTGCCCATCTGCCGCTGTTGACCCGAATCGGGACGCTGCACGCTGGCCGGCAGATCGCGTTCCGAACCCGGCTCGGGCGGACCCAACGCCTCGCCAAAACCGGCTTTCGAGCCGCCGGAACCGCCCCGCGAACCGCCGCTGGAACCCCCACTCGAACCGCGTCCCTCGTTATCCGGCGACGTCGAGCCGTGCTGCGCGTCGCCGACCCACGTGAGGGTTCGGGTCGGAGTCATCGCTTGGCCACCGCTTTCGGCTGGTGGTTGGCTGGGTTGGGCGAGCGTGACGCTGGCCAAAATCCCCGTGTCGCTGACGAGCGGAGCCAAGGCCCGCAGGACTTCCGCCATCGACTGGTAACGCTCGGCTTGCGTCTTGGCCATCATCTTCAGATAGATAGCCTCCAGTTCCTCGGGAACTTCCGGCCGAGCGGCCCGCAGCGATGGAATCGCCTTCAAGCGGTGAGCCATCAAAACCTTGATGGGCGTCTCGGCTTGGTAAGGCGGCGCGCCGATCAACAGCCGATACATCGTGCAACCCAGGCTGTAGATGTCCGACCGCCGATCCACTCGGTTCGTGTCGTCCGCCTGCTCCGGCGACATGTACTCGACGGTGCCCACGATCTGGTTTTCGCGAGTCAGCGAATCGTTGGTGTCGAAATCCTGGTGGCCTTCGGCTTTGGGGCCCTCGGGGTCGTCGATCCGCGCCAAGCCCATATCGAGGATCTTCACGGTGCCGCGGGCATCCAGCAGCAGATTGCTCGGCTTGATGTCGCGATGCACGATTCCCTTGGCGTGGGCGTACTCCAAACCCACCGCTGCCTGAGCGATGTACCGCACCACGTCGCTCACCGGCAACGCACCCTGACGCGCCACCAGCGACCCCAAGTCCTGGCCCTCGACGTACTCCATCACCAGGAAGTGCGTGCCCTTTTCCTCGTCCGCGTCAAACGCGGTCACGATGTTGGGATGCGAAAGCTGAGCCGCCGCCCGCACCTCCCGCTGGAACCGCCGGACAGCGTACTGGGAATTCACCAGCGTCGGACGGAGAATTTTGATGCACACGAGCCGCCGCATCCGGCGGTGCATCGCCTTGAACACCTCGCCCATCCCGCCTTCACCGATCTTCTCCAGCAACACGTTGTTGCCCAGAATCAGGTGCGCCGGCCGGCCAGAAAGCAAAGCCTGCGCCTGGAACGGCGTCAGCTTCTGCCGCTCCACCATCCGCTTGATCATGTCGTCGGTGGTCGCCGGCCGAATCGGGGGCGGAAACGTATTGCGGAAAGCGATCACGTCGTCGGCCGTCATCAGACCGCTCTCGACGAGTCGCTGGCAAAACTGTTTCAGCGTCAAAGGGTCCGACATGGGCGCTTTCAGTAGGCCACTTGGTCGCGGGCGGCTCGCGGGGAAAGGAGACAAAAGTTTAACCTGAATGTTCCGGTTTAGCGAGTAGCAAAGATCCGATCCCCGCCGAAACGCCCCCACGCGACGGCCACTACACTTCGTAGCCCAGATTCGGCGACAGCCAACGCTCGGCCGCCGCCAAGCTTTCCCCCTTGCGTCGCGCG
>JBIKVL010000590.1:0-3763 GCA_044356875.1 Pirellulaceae bacterium
GGCTTCACCCGGCGGTCGATACCACACATCGACCGGATAGGTGCGGCCGGAAACCATCAGCACAGGCGCCGGACCGCTCGCGGTCGCGAAGTGTTGGCTGAAACGCTCGGCGTCGATCGTGGCCGACGTGATGATCACCCGCAGGTCAGGGCGGCGCGGCAGCAGGTTTTTGAGATAGCCGAGCAGGAAGTCGATGTTCAGCGAACGTTCGTGCGCTTCGTCGACAATGATCGTGTCGTACTGGTGGAAGTTGCGGTCGCCCTGCGTCTCGGCCAGGAGAATGCCGTCGGTCATCAGCTTGACGTAGGCGTTCGGACCGGTCGTGTCGGTGAAGCGGATTTTGAAGCCAACAGCGCCTCCCACCGTCGTTCCCAGTTCGTCGGCCAGCCGCGCGGCCACCGACCGCGCGGCGATGCGACGGGGCTGCGTGTGGCCGATCAAACGCTCGCGGCCGCGTCCGAGTTCCAGACAGATCTTCGGCAATTGCGTTGATTTGCCGGACCCGGTTTCGCCGCAGACGACGATGACAGGATGCGTCCGAATGGCGGTCGCGATCTCATCGCGAACAGCGCAGATAGGCAACGCCGGATCGTAGGTGACCGGCAACAGCGGACGCGGCGACGAACGGCTCACGTCACTTGTCGAACCAGCGTTGAATCATCCGCACCGTTGTGGCGCGACCCGCACGGGCGATCGACGTGGTGAGCGGGATATGCTTGGGGCAGACCGCCACGCAGTTCTGAGCGTTGCCGCAAATCTGCAAGCCGCCTTCGCCCATCAAGGCGTCGGTTCGCTCGCCCGCGTTCATGCGGCCCGTCGGATGCCCATTAAACAGCATCGCTTGGCTGATGGCGTGAGCGCCGACAAAGTTGCTGTCGTAGGCGGTCTTCTTGCGTTCCGCGAACTGTTCGTCGGTTTCCCCATCCTCGCGAATGAGTTCGACCTTCAAATACTGCGGGCACGCTTCGAGGCAGCAACCGCAGCTCATGCACTCGCTCAACGGATACGACTGTTCCTGCTGCTCCTGGGACTGCCGTGGGCCGGCACCCATGTCGTAGTAGCCTTCGACAGGCACCCAAGCCTGAACGCGTTGCAGAGCACGGAAAATGCGAGAGCGATCCACCACCAGGTCGCGGACCACCGGGAACTTGGTCATTGGCTGCAATTCGATCTCGCCCGGGTTGTCTTTGAGCAGTCGATCGACGAGGGCCGAGCATGACTGGCGGACGCGGCCGTTGATGACCATCGTGCAGGCGCCACAGACTTCTTCCAGACAGTTGCACTCCCAGGCGACCGGCGCCACCGCGTCGTTGTCGACCGTCTTCGCCTTCGCCGCGATCCGCTGCAAGACGCTGATCACGTTCATGTCGGGCTCGTACGCCACACGGTGCCGTTCCCAGTAGCTGGCTTGGCCCGGCCCGTCCTGCCGCAGAATCCGGACTTCGAACGAATCCGGATGACTGTGGCCGTTGGCGTCGGAATGCCCAGCCGTATTTCCAGCCGCGTGCCCGTTACCGTTCGATTGCCCGTGCGAATGATCGTGGGAAGCGGCCATGGGATAACCCCGATTGGTGCGTTCAGGAGCGAGAGGAACGTTGTGGGTGGAGGAGGCGTTCGCGTGTCCCCGGGATACCCGAGGTTTACCGCGAGACGCGAGGAACGATTCACGCGCTGGCTGCCAACGGCTTTTTCGCGGCGAGCCGGTTCTTCCAGACTTCTTCGATCAACTCGGCCCCGACCAAGCCGTACAGTCGCGGTCGTGGCGGCGTGATCGACGTATCGACATCCTCGTAGGTAATCTCGGGCTCGGTACCCTTCAACGTGGAAATCGTCGACTTGAGCCACTTCTGGGTGTTCGCTTCGAACTGGTCGCACCAGCTTTCCGCTTCGCGACGGCGTTCCGCCGGATCGGTCGCCTTCAGCCCAGGCATCGAGAAGTCGGGCTTGAAGTGCGCTCCGCGCGACTCGTCGCGCATCCGGGCTCCCTTCAAGATCGTCTTGGCGATCGGGAACATGTCGGTCAACGCCCGCGTGAAGACCACGTTTTGGTTGGTCCAATTGCCCGAGTCGGACAGGGAGCACTTGGCGGCGCGGGCTTCCAGTTCGCAGACCTTGTCGTAGGCGGCGTCCAGCTGGGCGTTCCGCCGAACCACAGTCGCCGCTCGCGTCATGATGTCGCCCAGTTCCTGGTGGATGACATACGGATTCTCACCGCCACCGGTACGACCCAACAGCGCTTGATGCTCGCGTTGTTTGTCGCGTCGTGCCGTTTCAAACAAGCTGGCGTCGAGGTCGGCGGCCGCCTTCTTGCTGTTTTTCAGCAAGGTTTCGATCGCCGGCGCGACCACCAAGCCAGTGAAAATGCAGCTGAGCAGCGAGTTGGCGCCCAGCCGATTGGCTCCGTGGTACTGGTAATCGCACTCGCCGATCGCGTACAGGCCCGGGATGTTCGTGACGTGCGTCTTGGGCGAACCGATCTGCAGGCCGCCAGCCGCCGTTCGTTGATAGTCGACCCAGAGGCCACCCATCGAATAATGGACGGCGGGGAAGATCTTCATCGGCGTCGTCCGCGGATCGACACCCTGGAACTTCTCGTAGATGTCGAGGATACCGCCCAGTTTGCGGTCGAGTTCCCGTTTCGGAATGTGCGTGAGATCGAGGTAAACGCATTGGCGTTCGCGTTCGACGCTCAGCCCTTCGTTGACGCAGATATCGAAAATCTCGCGAGTCGCAATGTCGCGGGGAACGAGATTGCCGTACTTCGGATAGCGGTCTTCCAGGAAGTAGTAGCGTTCCGTTTCGGGAATCGACTTGGCGTCGCGGCCGTCTTGCGGCGTCCGCGGCACCCACACCCGGCCACCCTCGCCGCGAGCCGATTCGCTCATCAACCGCAGCTTGTCGGCGCCCGGAATCGCCGTCGGGTGAACCTGGATAAACTCGCCGTTGCCGTACTTCGCGCCCGCCTTGAAGCAGCGGGACACGGCGCTGCCGGTGCATACCATCGACATTGTCGAGCGGCCGTAGATGAGCCCGCAGCCGCCCGAGGCGACAACCACGGCATCAGCCGGGAACGAGCGGATTTCCATCGAGACGAGGTCTTGCCCAAGGGCGCCGCGGCAGACGCCGTCACCATCCAGAATCGGTCCCAGGAAATCCCAGTATTCGAACTTGCGGACGAGGCCCGCCGACTCCCACCGTCGCACTTGCTCGTCCAACGCGTACAGCAGTTGCTGGCCGGTCGTCGCTCCGGCGAACGCCGTTCGCTTGTAGAGCGTGCCGCCAAAGCGGCGACGGTCGAGGAAGCCTTCCTGAGTGCGGTTGAACGGCACGCCCAAACGATCCATTAAGTCGATGATCTTCGGGCCCCAGTCGGCCATCTCCTTGACGGGCGGCTGATGCTGCAGGAAGTCGCCACCGTAGACGGTGTCGTCAAAATGTTGCCACTCGGTGTCACCCTGCTGCCGCGTCAGGTCGTTGACGCTGTTGATGCCGCCTTGGGCGCAGACGCTGTGGGAGCGTTTCACGGGCACGAGGCTCATCAAGTCCACGGCGATGCCCAGTTCCGCCAGCTTCATAGTCGCGGCGAGACCTGCGAGTCCGCCGCCGATCACCATCACGCGTTGCTTGGCCATGCTGAGTTACCTTGGGTTCGAACCGCCGCTTGCCCGGTGTTTTTGACCTGTAGGATGATTCAACCGAATGCCAGATCAGACTGACTGGCTGAATTTGGGATACAACGCCTTAGCTACCCGTAGCCGCGCTG
>JBIKVL010000591.1:0-3756 GCA_044356875.1 Pirellulaceae bacterium
CAGCACGCCGGGCATCGCCAACTGCCGATCGGCCTGCTCGTACAGCCGCCGACAGTGCGGCTCGGTGGTCAATTGGCGTTCGATATTGATCGCGATGCGCGGATACGCGGCGGCTTGAACCGGGCGAATCTCGCCCCGCAAGGTGCGAGCCATCAAGCGCGCGGCCTCCAGGCCCCGGTCCCGCTGGTCGAGATGCGGGTTGGAACGATAGGCGACCAGGGCGTCGCACGCCGCCACCATTCGCGGCGAGAGGTTCGCATGGGCGTCCAGCGTCCCGATCACCGGCAGCGCGGGACCGACTTGGGCACGGACCCGTTCGAGCCACAGTCCGTCGGCGTCCGCGTCCAGTTCGCTGACCGTCGCGCCGTGCGGGGCAACCAGCAGCCCGTCCAGCCGTCCCGCCGATTCGATCCGCTCGTGGACCAGTTCGAGCAGCCGGCTGTAGGTTTCGCGAGTAATCGGGCCGTAAGGCAGGGCGCGAGCGAACAGCAGCGGTACGGCTTCGATTCCGGCTTCGTCCAGGCCGGCGAAAAAACCGCCGACTTCGTGCGGGGCCGTTTCCATCCGTCGCCGCATCTCCGCCCCGGTCCAGAGCGCGTGGTCGGCGAAGTGCGCCCAGGTCGTCGGTTCACGGATGAACGTGTTCGACTCGTGCAGCAACGATACCAGGCCGACTCGCATCGCTCGCTCCTATGGATTCGCGTGGTTTCGCGCTTCCGACTCCCCGATTTCCACGGGAACTGCGGCCCAGACTCCCGCAGCGGTGGACGACTTGAAACCGTAGCATATCGGTTGGCCTTGTCCCCGCGCCGTCGCCGTCTATAATTTTCGCAGGTTGAGTTGTGAAAAAAGTCACGAAGTCGGCGATCCGCGTCGATTCCGGCTTCACAGGCCAACCGGTTGACCGCGTGACGATCCGGCTAGCGCTCCGCGTGACGCTCTGGCGGACGATCCGGCTCACGCTCCGATTGCGGATGCGTTACCGTCGGAAGGCGATCGCGGTTGAACCTCAGGCGAAACTACCACCCGTCGTAGAGCAATTAGGAGATTGGGTTCCATGGCTAAGCAAGGACCTCGCAAAAAGCTCCCGAAGGAAGTGGCGATCATCAATGCGGACAACTGCACGGGTTGCGAGTCGTGCCGGGAAGTATGTCCCGTCGACTGCATCAATTTCAACTACACCGGGCACGGCGTGAAGGGCAATCAAGCGTGGTGCGAGATTGACATTGAGCGGTGCGTGGGCTGCGAGGTGTGCGTCCACATTCCGGGCAAGAAGTCGAATCCCTACGAATTGCTCGTCTGCCCCTGGGACGCGATCGAGATGGTGCCGCTCGAAATGGCGGCGACCGTGATGGCCCAGGTCGGCGGACCGCCCGAATACATCCAGGAGCACTGGGATCGGCTGGTCGGAACAGCGCAGCACTTGGCGGAACTAAAGGCGTCGGGCGGCTGATTTGACCGTCTAGGGAGACCGTCTGCAGAGACCGTTTACCGGAATCCCAACGATGGACGGCGATTCCGACGACGCGGCGCAGGTAGGGAACGGTACCGCTCGCGCTTTACCCGCCTCGATCGCGTCTCCGGCTCCCGACTCTCCAGCCGCTGACTCTCCATCCCCTGACTCTCCATCCCCTGACTCTTCGCTCGCTGACTCTGCGGCCGCTCGCGTCCCGAACTCCCGTGTCGCTGGCGATTCCGCCGTTGGTCAACCTCTCGCCGGTTCTGGCCCCGCCGCCGAAGCGAGCTCAGGACGAATCTGGAAGCGGCTGGCGACGCTGGCGGCCATTGCGGCTGTCGTCGTAGCGGCAGTTATGATCGGGCCGCAAATGTCTCTGGAGCGGTGGGCCGACCGCGAACAGGCTTTCCGAGCGGTCGTGGACTCGGCGCCGCTGCTGGCGATTGCGGTGGCTGCGTTGGTGTACGTCGCCGTGACGGGGGCGTCGTTGCCGGGAGCCGCGCCGCTGACGTTGCTGTACGGTTGGCTGTTCGGGTTCTGGGTGGCGTTGCCGCTGGTGAGTTGTTCGTCGACGGCGGGGGCCACGTTGGCGATGTTGGCCAGCCGGCTGTTGTTTCGCGAGGCGGTTGAAAGGCGATTCGCAGGCCGGCTAGATGGGGTGCGGGCGGCGATGGCGACGGAGGGGCCTTACTATTTATTCACGTTGCGGCTGATCCCGGCGGTGCCGTTTTTCGCGGTGAATGCGTTGATGGGATTGGCGCCGATTCGAGTTCGCACGTATTGGTGGGTCAGCCAACTGGGGATGTTGCCCGGCACCGCGTTGTATGTGTACGCGGGGTCGAGCGTTCCGAGTCTGCGGCGGCTGGCGGACGAGGGGCTGGAGGCGGTCTTCGCACCGGGCCAATTGATGCGGCTGACGGTGGCGCTGGCGTTGCTAGGGCTGTTCCCATGGGTGGCTCGAGTAGGGGTTAAAAGGCTAGCCCGTCGTCGGATGTCCGGGGGAACTCCGGTGGTCTAGGAGTCGTTTCCGCCGAATCGCTGCGGTATGCTGTTGCGGCAAAGCGACGACCGGCGGCCCGTTTCAGGGCCGGCCTGTTTCACGGCGGCCCGTTTCACGGTAGGCCTTTTTCACGGTCGGCCCGTTTGGCGGCCGGTCCCGTCGGCGGTTCATGACGACAGCTTTCAGAGACGATGCTTTCCAAGGCGATCAGGAGGCAGTGACAGCGGATGTCCAGCAATGCGTTGCAGCAGATCGTTTGTTGCATGGGGCAACCGGTCGCCGGCAATCCCACGCAGTTCATGATGGAACGGGCGTTCGCGGCCGCGAAGCTCGACTGGCGTTACCTGACGCTGGAGGTCCCCCCGGAAAAGCTTGCCGACGCCGTTCGCGGGATGCGGGCGATGGGCTTTCAAGGCGGCAACTTCACGATTCCCCACAAAGTGGCCGTGTTGCCGTTGCTGGATGGTCTGAGCCCGGCGGCCGAGTTGATGGGCGCGGTGAACTGCGTTCATCGGGACGGCGACCGCTTACTTGGAGCTAACACCGACGGCCAGGGCTTCTTGGAATCGCTGCGGACGGTGATCGATCCCGTGGACAAGCGGATCGTGATTCTGGGCGCGGGTGGCGCCGCGCGAGCGATCGCGGTCGAGGTCGCGTTGACGAAACCCGCCGAACTGCTGATCGTGAATCGCTCGCCGGGCCGCGGCGAAGAGCTGGCGAAATTGCTCGCCGAGCGAACGCAGGTATCGGCCCATTACGTGCCCTGGGAAGGCGACTACGCCATCTCCGAAACGGCCGATGTGCTGATCAACGCCACCTCGATCGGCTTGGGGGACGCGAACGCCCGCGTGCCGATCGATACCCGCACACTGCGTTCCAACTTGGTCGTGGCGGACGTGATCTTCAATCCGCCACGCACTCGCTTGATTCGCGACGCCGCCGAAGCGGGCTGTCCGACGATCGACGGCTTGGGCATGCTGGTCAACCAAGCGGTGATCGGCTTCAAGATTTGGACGGGCGTCGCTCCGGACCCGGACGTGATGCGCGAGGCGCTCGAGGAGTACCTGGAGATCTAGGCACGGCCCGTCGCGCGGCGTCACACGGGCATTTTGAGCAGCAACGAATCGACATCGTTGGCGACGATCACGCCGTAGTTGATCGCTCCGAGCCAGCCGGACATGATGATGCCGACGCTCCCGGCGTGGTACAGTCCGCGGACCTGTTCGGGCAGTGCGCGGCTGACGGCCAGCCCTTCGAACTTGGTGCCGAAGCTGGCCCCGAACGCGTGCCGCGTGTAGTG
>JBIKVL010000592.1:0-3754 GCA_044356875.1 Pirellulaceae bacterium
CAATCCGCGTTTCGCCGCAGCCGCGCCTTGACTCGGCACTCCTAGAACCATCGCGCTGCGCGGCGCGACGCCACCCGGCGACTCCACGGGCGGGCTGGCGAGCGCCCCTGTTTTCCCCGCGTCTTCCGGGGCGCCCGCGTCTGCCGGTGCGCCTGCGTCTTCCGGGGCGCAATCGCGGATTCCGAGCGGTTCGCCGGCCACGACGCCGCCTGTATCGTTCGCGACTTCGCTCAGCGGCGTTTCCGGAAGCGCCGAACCAATCGGCGTACTAATCGCCGAACCGATCGCCGAACCGATCTCCGCACTGATCGCTAGGTCAACCGCCACATCGGCTGCGAATCCGGCCTCCATGACCGCCTCGTCCTCCGCCTCCTCATCGACGCGGGGCGCGATCACATACGCCTGTCGGCCCTCGTTCAGCTTCTTCCGGAGAAACTCCCACCACCGTTCCCGCTGAGACGCGTCGACATGATAGGTGTGGACATTCTGTCGACCGGGAGGCGGGTGGCGGAGGATCGACACATCCAGGTCGCCATAGAGCGACATGGCGATCGTGCGGGGGATCGGCGTGGCGGTCATCACCAGATAGTGCGGCGCGATCGCGGCCTGCTTCAGCAGCGCTCGCTGGCGAACGCCGAACTTGTGCTGCTCGTCGATCACCACGAGCCCCAGCCGCGCGAATGAAGCCTCAGCCCGCTCGATCGCCTGCACCACCGCATGGGTGCCAACGATCAAATCGACTTCGCCCGCTTGAATCCGCGCTAGCAGTTCGCGTCGTTGGCTGGCCGGGAGCGAACCGGTTAGCAGTCCGATCCGCACGCGGCTGCGAGCCAAGCTGGCGGAGAGGGTCCGGGCATGTTGGCGGGCGAGCACCTCGGTGGGAGCCATGAGCGCGGCTTGGTAGCCATGCGCCACGGCGATCAGCAACGCGTATTGGGCGACGAGCGTCTTGCCGGTGCCGACGTCGCCTTGAAGCAATCGGTTCATCGGTTTGTCGCGAGCCAAATCGGCGGCGATCTCGTGGATCGCTTGAGTCTGGTCGGGCGTGGGGGTGTGCGCGAGCACGTCCGCGATACGGGACGCGATGCGGTCGGTCAACGGCAGCGGCACTGCGCGGGCGTCACGGCCCGCTCGTTCGCGGCGCAGCGCTAGAGCCAATTGCATCACCAGCAATTCCTGGAAGATGAAGCGGCGCCGCGCCGCTTCCAAGCTCGCGGGCGACGTGGGTTGATGGAGCTGCGGCAGAGCGGCGTGAATCGGCCAGAGCCGCTCGCGGTCGAGCAGTTCATCCGGCAGGGTCTCGTCGAGCAATGGCGCGTACGTGTCGAGCGCCCCGCGGACGATTTGCCGCATCACCGGTTGCGTCAAGCCTTCCGTCAAACCGTAGACGGGCCAAATCTGCCCCGTCTCCGGCCGTTCAATCGCCGCCAGCGGCGTCACGTGGGGATGGACCATCTCCCACACCATGCCGTGGCGCCGCGGCACGCCCGACAGCATTACACGGCCACCCTTGACGAAATGCCGCTGTTGGAACGGTTGATTGAAGTAGACCGCCCGAAGATGCGTGTGCGCGTCGCGCAGCAACACGCCGAGAATCGTTTTGCCGGGACCGGTCCCCCGCAGTTCCACCTCGGCCACCGTCCCGACAACGCTCGTCGGCGAGCCCTCCACCAGCGACGCCAGCGACCGCACCTCGCTCATGTCCTCGTAGCCACGCGGAAAATAGAACAGCAAGTCCCGGACCGTGCGCAAGCCCAGCTTGGCGAGCAGCGGCGCGACGTTCCGCCGCATGCCACGAAGGGCGTGGACAGGCGTGGCCAGCAACTGCGCGGGCGTTTTGCCGAACGAAAGCGACATGCCAATCTCCTGCCATGCCGGGCGTCGCACGAACGGCCACCCGGTCGCTGACCGTCGCGCGACAAGCTACCACACGGGAACTCCATTCCATAGATCGCGAAACGACCGCTGAAACGGACATGCCGTCTCTTTTTTTGGAAAAAAATTCCGCTCTGGCGAGTCGGTCGTCCGCCCCTTGCACCGCGCGATCGGAAAGTCCAGAGTATTCGCGGTTCCGCCACTTCAACGTAGGGAGCGACTCGCCCTCCGCGAACCGTTCCGATCGTGAACTTACCCAGGCTGCGATCGAGGCTGACATGCAGGGATTCTTCGTGCCGCAAAACCACCCCGTCCATAACATCGAGCGTGCCGCCGGAAGCAACGCCGGGCAAGTCGCCGGGCAAGTCTCCCGGCGAGTCGTCGGCCCCTTCGCACGCCATCTCTTGCTCTGCGTTGTCGTCGGAATTGTCGCCACTATCGCCAGTGGACAAGTGGCTGGGCTGTTCCTGCGGTCGGCCGCTGCCCAAGGGTTCAAAGCGACTGCCGACCACGAGCCGCAAGCGGGAACGCCGCGCGGCGAAGTGATCGCCATGCCTGCGTGGAAGTCCCAGGTTTTCGCGGGCATGGTTCGCGACTGGTCGGTCTATGTGCCCGCCCAGTACCGAGCGGACTCGCCGGCGTCGCTCATGGTCTTCCAGGACGGGCACGACTACGTGTCGCTCAAGGGGAACTGGCGCGTGCCCACGGTGTTCGACAACTTGATCCATCGCGGCGAAATGCCCGCGACGATCGCCGTGTTCATCAATCCGGGCCACGACGCCAACCAGGGTGACGCCTACCGCGAAGTGAAGTGGAAGGCGAGCAACCGCAGCCTCGAATACGATTCGCTGGGCGATCGCTACGCCCGTTTCCTCGTCGAGGAGATCATTCCCGAACTGAAGAAGCGCTGGTCGATCAGCGACGATCCCGAGCAACGCGCGATCTGCGGCGCGTCGAGCGGCGGGATCTGCTCGTTCACCGTCGCCTGGGAGCGTCCAGACCAGTTCCGCAAGGTGCTCTCGACGATCGGTTCGTTCGTCAATCTTCGCGGCGGCGATATCTATCCGTCGTTGATCCGCAAGACCGAGCGCCAGCCACTGCGGGTTTATCTGGAGGATACCAGTGGCGACTTGGACAACAAATTCGGCAACTGGCCGTTGGCGAACCAGGAGATGCATCGCGCTTTGCGGTACATGGGGTACGACGTCCGCTTCGATTACGCCGAAGGGTACGCGCACAACTCGCAGCATGGCGGCAGCCTCTTCCCCGACGCGCTGCGCTGGCTCTGGCGGAAGGAGCGGCCCGAACCGGCGATTTCGACAAAACAGGATTTGGGCGGCGATTTGACGCTGCTGAAATTGCTGATCGAGGGCCAGGGTTGGGAGCTTATCGCGGACGGGCTCGGGTTCGCTGACGGCGCCTGCGCCGACGCCTTGGGCAATTTCTACTACAGCGATTTGAAGGCCAACCGGATCGTCCGGATCGGCCCGGACGGTAAGAGCGAAACAATTCTCGAACGCGGCGCGAGCGGCTTGAAGTTCGGACCGGATGGCCGGCTGTATGCGTGTTTGCCTAAGGATCGGCAGGTTGCCGCCTTCGATTTGGCGGCAGGCGGCAAGATGACAGTGCTTGCCTCGGACGTGCAACCCAATGATTTGGTGGTGACTCGCCGAGGACATGTTTACTTCACTCAAACCGGCAAACAGGAAGTGGTCTGGATCGATCCTCAGTCCGGCGAAACCAAAGTTGTCGATCAGGGAATCACCGCGGCCAACGGGATCGCCCTGTCTCCCGACCAAGCCACGTTGATGGTCAGCGACTATCGCGGCGCTGCCGGTTGGCTCTTCCGAATCGCCGCCGACGGCCGGTTGGAAGGCAA
>JBIKVL010000593.1:0-3752 GCA_044356875.1 Pirellulaceae bacterium
GGCTTTGTGGGCGTGCGGAAGGCGGCTCGAGTTGGCAGCGTGGCGCTAGGCGCGTGGCTCACCCTGTGGCCGCTGCGGCTGGTCGCGGACTTCGCCTATTCCGCGTGGCTGATCGAACCGGCGGGCCGTGTGGCCACTCGATGGCGAATCGCCTTGGTGTTGTTGACCATCGTGATGGTGTGGCATTTGAGCTGGGCCTGTTTTCGCGGCGGCCGTTTGCGGCATTTTCTCTGGCCGGCTCCGATCGCGTTCCTGCGTCGCTGGTGGCGTGGCGGCATGTACCGCGAAGCGCGCGATCGGCTGGCCGAATTCATCGCCAGTTTACGACTCGGCCACTACCTGTCGCTTGGGGCCCGTGGCTTCGCCGGCGCGGCGGCATGGTTGATCCTACCGGTGCTGCTGTTGATCGCGTCATTTCGATTGCCCGACGGTCCTGCGGCGCTCTGCGGTGTGTTGGGGCTGGTGAGCCTCCCGCTGGTCGCGCTGTACCTGCCGTTCTTGCAAGCGCAATTCGCCTGTGAAAACCGCTTGGTCGCGATGTTCGATGTCGGGCGGGTGCGACAGGCTTTCAAGCGGGCTCCGATCGCCTTCTGGTTCTCCCTGCTGATTCTGCTGGCGTTCGCCTTGCCGCCGTTTCTGCTCAAGATCGAATTCGTGGAAAGGGAGATCGCCGGCGTGGAGAGCTTGGTGTTCGTGGCCCTGATCGCCCCCGCCAGGTTGCTCGCCGGATGGGCTCTCGGCCGCGGCCGGCGGCGATCCGAGCCACGGTTTTTCCTGGTCCGCTGGTTGAGCCGTTTGGGGATGCTGCCGCTGGCGATCGTCTACGCGGTGGTTGTCTCGCTCAGCCGCTACACGTCATGGTACGGTTCTTGGAGCCTCTTCGAGCAGCATGCGTTTTTGCTGCCGGCGCCATTCCTGGGTTTGTGAGGTCCGCGATGCTCGCCCGCAATTTCGTGATACTCTCGGTGACGGCGGCGGTGTCGCTGGCGTGCTACCAAAAGGCCCAGTGGAACCGGCACGCGGCCACGCTGAGCGAAGCGATGACGCTGGTGGAACGCAATTTCATCGAACCCGTCGATCAACGGACGCTCTACGAAAACGCGATGCGCGGACTGGCCGAAGGACTCGATGAACACTCGGGTTACATCCCGCCAGGCGACTACGAGGAATTCCAGCGGTCGTTGGACCAGCGGTTCGGCGGCATCGGGGTGCGGATCGAACGCAAGCCGCCCACCGCCAAGGCGCTCGCCATTCGCGGCTTGATCGCCAACTCGCCGGCGGCCAAAGCCGGTTTGCGAGCGGGCGACCTGATCACGGCGATCGACGGCCAGCCGCTCGATGACAGCCCGCTCCGCGAAATCGTGAAACGCATCCATGGCCCCATCGGCTCGACGGTGACGCTGTCGCTCAGCCGAGCGGGTGTCGACGGACCGTTCGATGTCGCTGTCGTGCGCGATGAGATTCAAACCGACTCGGTGTTCGGCGACGCCCGCCGCGCCGACGGCAGTTGGGATTTTTTTCTCGCCGAGCATTCCCGGATCGTCCTGGTGCGAATCATGACGTTTGGCGAACGCACGGCGGAAGAACTGCGAGCCGCCTTGAATGCGACGAACGCTCGGGGCGAGCGGGCGGAAGCCGTGATTATCGACCTGCGGGACAACGCTGGCGGTTTGCTCACCGCCGCCATCCAATCCGCCGACATGCTGCTCGACCGCGGCGTCATCGTCAGCACACGGGGACGCGACGGCACGGAAACCCGCCGCTACACGGCCCGCCCCGATCTCGTGCTGCCGTTAAACATCCCGCTCGCTGTACTCGTCAATCACAACTCGGCCAGCGCTAGCGAAATCCTCGCCGCTTGCCTCCAAGACCACGGCCGCGCGCTCGTCATCGGAGAACGGAGCTTCGGAAAAGGCACCGTGCAAAACATCATTCCGATGGAAGGCGGCCGCAGCGCGTTGAAACTCACCACCGCCAGCTACTGGCGCCCCAGCAATAAGAACATCCACCGCCGGAAAGAAGCGCGGGACACCGACGACTGGGGCGTCTCACCCACCCCGGACAACATCATTCCCATCGACCAAAACCAGTGGGAACGCATCGTCCGCTACCGACTCTATCGCGATGATCACCGCGACGAACAGCGCGACGATCAGCGCGACGATGTGTCCGCCGAACAGCCCCAGATGAAAGTCGCGCCGGGCACGGAGAACGAAGTCAGCGACAAGGACGGAGCAAGCGACAAGGGCGGAGCAAGCAATAACGACGGAGCGAAGGTCGAGCCCCAAGCGACCGCGACTCAGGAACCCATGGATCAGGAAGCCTCCGCCGAAAGTGGCGAGGGCGGGACATCGGAAACGCCAATGCGCGTCGAAGATCCACAGCTGGCGCGGGCCATCGAGCGACTGCGATCGCAACTGGCCCGTCCCGACGCTGCCAATACATCGCCCTAACGAAGCGGTGTTGGCGGGACGCGTTCGAAATTGTAGCGTTTCAGTTCGGTAACAAGGAACACGCTACCCAAGGTGAGGAACACCAGCGATAGCACCAGCATAAAGAGGTACACGTTCGCAGGCGGTTTCGGCGGCTTCGGTTTGGGCGTTGTGTCTTTCTTACCCTTCTGCGGCACGATCGCCGGAGTGCCCGCGGCATTCGGGTCGGCGGCATTCGGATCCGCTGCCACAGCTCCAGCGGCGACAGCCCCGGCGGCAAAGGCCCCGCCCGCAACCGCAGCGCCGCCCAGACCTCCGGCAGCCGCGGAGGCCGCCGTTGGGTCCCCCAACGCATCGCCGCCGGGGAACGAGAAATCGGGACCGGCGGCGTTAGGAGCGGCCGGGTCGATCGGGTCGAACGCGGAAAAATCGGGGTCGTTGCCGGTTGCCATATTTCCTCTTTTCGGAAATTGTGATTCCGTTTCCGTATGCCGTCAAGCAAAAGCGGCGGGTCGGTCTCCGGGCCGGTCCGCTTGATCCGGCCAACCGCTACGACCCGCTATCGGAGGTTCAAACACGACCCGCGACGCCCCTTAAAATGCCGTGAAACCGACGCCGTCCAGAACTTCCACGCGACCCTTTCGAGAATCGACCCAAGACCATGCTCCTCGGCTACAACACGAACGGGTTGGCTCATCACGATCCGATTCAGGCGGTGGAACTGCTATCGCGGATCGGGTATCGCAGCGTGGCGCTCACCCTCGACCATGGCTGCTTGAATCCGTTCGCGACAGACTTGCCGGCCCAAATCGACCGGATGGAAGCGGTGCTTCGCCGTGCCGAATTCCGCCATGTCCTGGAAACCGGCGCCCGCTTCCTGCTCGATCCCTGGCAGAAGCACGAGCCGACACTGATGACGGCGAAGCCAGCTGATCAGTCGCGACGGATCGACTTTCTCGTCCGTACCATCGCCCTGGCCAAGCGTCTGGGCAGCGACTGCGTATCGTTCTGGTCGGGCATCCTGCGCGACGACGCTCCTGTCGAAACGGCGTTTGAACGGTTGGTGGAGGGGTTGCGGCCTGTGCTCGACGCGGCCGCTTCCGCCGACGTCATCCTTGGGTTTGAACCCGAGCCCGGCATGTTCATCGACACCATGGCGCGGTTCGACGAGCTGACCGAGCGGCTCGGCGCGCCCCGCCATTTCCAACTGACGCTCGACGTCGGCCATCTCCATTGCCTGGGCGAAACGCCCCTGGACCAGTACATCCAGCGTTACGCCGCGCGGATCGTGAACATTCACTTGGAAGATATGCGCGCCGG
>JBIKVL010000594.1:0-3751 GCA_044356875.1 Pirellulaceae bacterium
TCCCCGATTCGCAATCCCAGATCCCCGATGCCAGTTCTCCGTACCCCGCGCTTGCCATAGTCACTCTGCCAGACGTGTACACTGTGGCTCGCGTTTCCTTCCAATCATTTTTCCCAAGGGTCGCGCGTCAAGGAGATGGTCCATGCCGTCGAGCACAGAGTTCAGGTTTTTGCGGGTCGGTGCCAGTAAGTTCGGGATTGAGTTCCGCGCGGTAGCTAAGGCGTTTGTGGCGGCCTTGATGGCCGTGGTTGGCGCGACGGCGGGCGCGCAGGAGACGACCACCGTTTCTCAGCCGCAAGCGGCTCCGGCGACTTCCGCAAAGGCGGCGGATGCGGCCCCCGTGCGGCTTGGCATCCTGGGTGTGGACAACTATCAGTCGGTGGCGTTCACGCAGTTGTTCCACGATCCGAAGGCGACAGGCGACCTGAGCGGCATGCGGGTCGTGGCCGCATGGCCAGGCACGATCAGCGAGGACATTCCGGAAAGCGTCGCGAACCTCGCGAAATGGGAAAAATCGCTTGCGGATTTCCAAGTGAAGATAGTGCCGACCGTCCGGGAAGTGCTCGACGCTTGCGACGGCGTGCTCGTCATGCCGCTCGATGGCCGCAAACACCGGGAACTCGCCGAGGCGGCGATTAAGGCTGGAAAGCGGGTTTACGTGGGCCGGCCGTTGGCGGCTGACTTCGCGGAAGCCCACGCGCTGTTGAAACTGGCGAGGGATACGAAAACACCGCTCTGGACGAGCTCGCAGCACCGCTTCAGCCCGGGATTCATCGGCATGCGGAACCACCCCGAGGTGGGCGCAGTGATCGGGTGCGACGTGTATGGCGGATGCCCGACGGTTCCGCATCATGCTGAACTGGTGTGGCATGCTCTGCATGGAATCGAGACGCTGTTCACGATCATGGGAACCGGTTGCGTCTCCGTGCAGAGCGTCTCGACGCCGACGGCCGAAGCGGTCACGGGCGTTTGGGCGGACGGCCGCGTGGGAACTTTTCGAGGCATCAAGACCGGGGCCGTCAAGTACAGCGCGACGGTCTTTGGCGACAAGGGCGTGTCGATCGCGGGAGTTTACGGCCATGGCGTGCCGGTCAAAGGCGTCGCGCCGCTGAACGACAAGTACATGGGTTACGAAGGGATCGCCATCGAGTTGGCGAAGTTCTTCAAAGGCGGAGCGGCGCCGGTGAGTTTGGACGAGACCCGCGAGATTTTCGCCTTCATGGAAGCAGCCCAGTTGAGCAAACAACGCGGAGGACAACCGGTGAAAATCGCGGAGGTGCTCGCCGGTCGGTGAGGCGTGTTCGCTTCAACCGGTGACGGACGTCGGCGTCTCCGTGCGTCGCTCCCAATGTTGACGCACGGCGGCGAATGCCGGATCGATGGTTCGCTTCTGAATGCGTTCGCGTGGGCGCCAAACGCGCCATTCGTAGTCGTCGTGTTCGGTCATCACCAGATCCACCGGAGCCCGCAGCCGCCCGAGGAACAACACGAGCGTCTTGATCGCGGGGGCTCGGAGGTATTTATCGAATACCGGATACTGGAGACTGAACCGGAAGTCGGCGTCGAGTTCCACGAGTTCGGCGGGTACGCCGGTTTCTTCGCGGAGCTCGCGAAACGCGCATTCCAGTTCCGTCTCGCCGAGTTCGACGTGGCCCTTCGGGAAATCGAACCCGCCTGGCTTGCGCAGCAGCAGCACCTCGGTCTCGGGTTCGCGGCGGAACAGGATCACACCGCAGGATTTGACTTCCGCTGGCATCGCGGCAACTCCCCTAGAATCCGCGCAGTTCGGCGGTGAAGAGCTGGCTGCTCCGATCCGACGCCCGAGTGCTTGTCCACATGAGCCGTTGGCCGTCGGGAGAAAACACGGGCAGCACGTCGGCGGCGGGGGAATCCGTCAAACGAGTGACCTTGCCCGGTGCGAAGCGGCCATTTTCCACAGCGTAACGCATGATCCACAAGTCATAGTTGGGACGGGCGTTGGGGTCTGAGTGATCGGCTCCCGACCAAACCAGCAACGGCTTCGTGGGATGCCAATAAGGCCCCCAGTTCACCCCCTCATTATCGGTCAAGGCCGTCTCGTTCTTGCCGTCGATTCCGATGACGTAGAGCTGAAGATAGCTCTCCTTCTTCCGATCGCTGCGAAACACGATCCACTGGCCGTCGGGCGAGATGAAGGGGCCGCCGTCATAACCAGGCGCCGACGTCAACCGGCGGACATTCGAGCCGTCCGCGTTCATCAGGTAGATGTCGGGATTTTTCGGCCGCGCGTCGCCCACGGGCGCCTTCGGATCGGCCTCGCTGTCGCGGCAAAAGGCGATCAATCTGCCATCCTTCGAATAAGCCCCCTCCGCGTCGTAGCCGTAAGTGGCCGTCAGCTGCTTACGATTGCCGCCGTCAAGGTCGGACTCGAAAAGGTCCATGAAGGGATCGAAGTCCCACTCGTAACGACGCCGGGCACCGGTGCGACGATCTTCTTCCTGCCGCGCGCGAGCCGCCGCTTCCGTCTTGTCCAACTGCGGATCAAGATGGCTGGACGCGAACAACAATCGCTTCCCGTCCGGCGAGAAGTAGCTGCAGGTCGTACGCCCGCGGCCCGTGCTCACGAGCCGCGGCGATCCACCCGCGAACGGCTGGGTGTAGATTTGGTAGAAGGGATAATTCTGGGGAACGGCCTGGTAAACAATGTCGCGGCCATCGGGGGAAAAGTAGCCTTCGCCCGCTTTGACCATGCCTTGCGTCACCTGCCGCAAGTTCGACAAGTGCTCGGCTTCCAATGGCGAGAGCGACGGCGCGGGCGCGGGCGACTGTGCAGGCGGCGGGGCGGTGGCAGTTTGCGCAAGTACCTCGTTACAGCTCCGATTTCCGCCGATCAACGCAGCCACGCCGATCAATGCGGCGGAAATAGCCGGCCTCCACCGTTCAGGGAGGCAGAAAACGGAGAGATGCAACTGGAATGGTGAGAGGCGAAGGACCATCAGGCGAGGCTCCGAAGCCGAAGGACGATGTAACGCGGTGGCAGGGGCGGTCCGCTGTGGGCCCGATGCCGCTATTATAGGGATCTTGTCCGCCGCGTCGACCGTATTAAGCTTCGCCTCAGAAGGACTCGCATGAAAATCTACACCAAGGCCGGCGACCGCGGCGAAACCCACGTTTTCGGCGGACCTCGGGTTCGAAAAGACGACCTGCGAATCGAGGCCTACGGGACCGTGGACGAATTGAACGCGGCGATTGGCGCCGTGCGGGCCCTGCGCCCCGACCCGCGGCTCGACGCCGCCTTGGAACGCGTGCAGCACGAACTGTTCGCCGTGGGTGGCGAATTGGCGACACCGGACCCCCTTGAAAAGGGGATGGACCTGGTCGGCGATGCGCATGTGGCCCGATTGGAAACCGAGATTGACGCCTGGGAATTGGAATTGCCACCGCTGCGGCAGTTCATCCTTCCAGCGGGCACGCCGGCCGCCGCCTCGCTGCATCTCGCGCGGACGATCTGCCGTCGGGCCGAAAGACGCTGCGTCAGCATGACTTACCTGGCGGAAAAACCGGTATCGCCGCGGATCGTCCAATACCTAAACCGCCTCAGCGACCTGTTGTTCGTCATGGCACGCGTCGCCAACATGCTGGCTGCTGTCCCCGATGTGCCCTGGCAAAAGCCAGAGCGGGCTAGTGGCTAGAGATTAGTTGCCAGTTGCTGGTTGCTAGTGATTAGTGATTAGTGATTAGTGGTTGGTGGTTGGTGGGAAGTACGCAGTGG
>JBIKVL010000595.1:0-3750 GCA_044356875.1 Pirellulaceae bacterium
CATTCCTGGCGGTGGATCGGATCGAGTCCGCCAAGGGTGCGATCGCGGAAAGAACTCCGCCGAGCGCAACGAGTACTGCAGAGGTAAGTGCCGACACGGGATTCGTCAATCACCAGTCGGCGCGCACTGTGAGGCATGGAGAAATCTCCTTCTCCTTCAAAAGCTCGCCCCACACGCTGCAATGATTCGCGGCATCCCACGAAAAGTCCAGCGCGAACCCAAAAAATCTTTGTGGAACTAAACCCGTTCGGCAGTTTTCCCCGCCAATGGACGTTCCTCCGTCGTCACCAATCGAGCCGCGACTTGGGCTCTAGCTTTTCGGACTGTCCGTCGGACTGGCCGGTCGGGCCCACGTTAGCCTATGTCGCGACAACAGGTGGTGGGCGGCGGGTGAAGACGCATCCGGGACGGTGCCGTAGGTAGTCTTGGAGGCGGCCGTCTTCGCTTTTCATTGGCATGCCGAAATGCGCCACGCGACGGAAAGTATCGGGAAGCGTCGCACATGGATCCTTGGAAGAACCGGCCGGGGCCTTCATGCGCTCAAACGAGGAATTCTTTTCAGCACCGACTCGGCGAGTCAGTCTTTCGATTGTCTTGGCCGATGGGCTATGTCCGATCACCTGCCGCATCATCTGTGCCGCGCGGTGCCGTGGCTCCCCAGGGAAAGAATGCTTCGCTTGTCCATCAAATTGCCGCAGTTTACCACAGGAATCGCCAAATCTCCTATTGACGTCATCGCGGGAGACCGAAGTAAACGCACCTTCATCGAAAGAACATGGTGGGGTTACTCTTCACTCTTGGAAGCATACCTGCCGGCGGTGGAAAGATTTGGTCTCGAATCTTACTTCATTGAACTCGGTAGAAAGCCTGTCACGACAACAACGCTAGCGTCGAGCCTGAGCGCGAACGGGCTTGACCGGGTCGACGTTTTGATGACCGATTTGGAGGGATTGGATTTTGAAATCATCCGCGGTTGCGGCGACCTGATCGACTCGACCACCATCGTCCAGAGCGAGCTTCGAATTTCCCAATCCTACGAAGTCGATGGGAACCCCGGACGAAAACCGACTTGTCCGGAGCATCGTTCTGCTCGCGCTATTCAACAAGCCAAGCTTAGCCGCTCATCTGCGTGAAAAATACTTGAACGTGCTGGGCCACGAGTTGCGATCGCAACTGGCGACGTTCCTGGAGCCGGCCTTGGTTTCGGAACCCAAGGTCGAGCACACGGTGCCCAAGGCTCCCAGCCGGTTCCGGAGGTTCACCAAGGCTGTCAAGAAAGCGTTGCGCGGATCGTTCGCGGCTAAGCGTCCATCGGCTGGCGCCCCAAGTTCGAACGTGGCGCCGGTCGGCTTCACATTCGACCACGTCGCGAATCCTCGGAACAATATCTAGGTCCAGCCGTTAGGCTTCGTCCGCGACAGCGGTTGGCGAGTTGCGTCCGGTACCATGACGCGCGTCGGCATGCGCAGTGCTCGCAGCCTTCAATGAGCCAAGGTTGATCGTTGGCGATCGAGAAAAAAAATGGAACGCGGCCGAAGCATCGGCCACGTTCCCTGAATCACGCCCGTCGGCCGCCCGCGTTCGCGAACGGCCCTCGTTGCGGGAAGACTACTTGCCGCTAGGCAGCTTGCCTTCCTTCAGCAGGTCGCCGAAGGTCTTGCCTTCCACGCTGCTCTTTTCCTTCTCGACCTTGACCAAGGCTTCCTTGATCTTGGCGACATCCTTCTCGTTCTTGCCGATCACAGCGCCGAGGGCCTTGCCGTAATCGTTCTTGTTCTTCTTGTCGGCGCCTTCGTGGCAGATACCGCACTTGGCCTCGGCCGCAGCCTTGACTTCGGTGTAGTGGCCAATGAATTCCTTGCAGTAGTTCGGTCGGGCCGTAGCCGGAACGGTCGCCACCGAGCCAATCACCAACGCCGCGACCGCCAACACGAGACCCTTGGTAAACCGCGTCATTCCTGTTCCTCCATCGATCGAGTTGCGAAACACAACGGAACGCGACTTGCAGGCGGTCCGACGCGGCCGTTCCGCGTTCGCCACCCTGCCTGTCGCACGGCACGATTAAACTGGCTGGATCGACGTGCGTCAATGTTTGACTTCCGGCACTCGCGTAAGATTCTCATTTCCGCAGGGGGGATTACGGATAGAATTCGTCGATGATTCGCGGTCGGCTTGCCCCATCACCCACAGGCGCCCTGCATCTCGGGAATGCCCGCTCTTTCCTGCTTGCCTGGCTCTCCCTTCGAGCCCAGGGCGGCCAAGTGGTGCTGCGCATCGAGGATCTCGACGGACCGCGAGTCAAGCCGGAAAGCGTCGCGCAACTCATCGACGACCTCCAGTGGCTCGGGCTGGACTGGGATGAAGGGCCGTACGTTCAGACCGAGCGGACCGCGTTGTACCAGGCGGCGTGGGAGAGGCTGGCGGCCGCGGGCCAAATCTATCCCTGCCGCTGTTCGCGAACGGATATCGAGCGGGCCGCGTCGGCACCCCATGTCGGCGACGAGGGTCCGCCTTATCCGGGAACCTGTCGGCCAACCACCCCCGTTTCGTTTGCCACCGCCGGGCCAGCGGAACGAAACCCCGGCGCGCAAACGCCTGCTCGGCAGGAGTTTGGGGATCGCAAGCCGGCTTGGCGGTTTCGCGTTCCTGACGGGGCGGCCGGACGGCTGCCGTTCATCGATGGCTTTTGCGGCGCTCAACCAGGAGAGGTGGCGGCGGCGGGCGGCGATTTTGTGATTTGGAAGGGCACGGGGACGGCCGCCTATCAGTTGGCGGTCGTCGTGGACGACGCGGCGATGGGGATCACCGAAGTGGTCCGGGGCGACGATTTGCTGTCGTCCACGCCGCGGCAACTGCTGCTCTACCAAGCGCTTGGGCTGACGCCGCCGCGGTTTTGGCATGTGCCGTTGGTCGTCGGACTGGACGGACGGCGATTGGCCAAACGGCATGGCGATACGCGAATCCGCTGGTTTCGCGACGCCGGCGTGCCGCCCGAGCGGCTCGTCGGTTGGTTGGCTTGGCAGAGCGGATTCGGCGCTCCTCGGGAGGCTTGTCTTCCTGCCGACTTGATTGACCGCTTCGAATGGTCGAAAGTTCCGCACGAGCGGATTGTCTGTGATCGCGACGCGGTCTGCCTGTTGCTCGAATGAACCTGGGAACCGTTCGGTCCGGAAGAACGTTCGGCCCGCAAGAACGTTCGGCCCGCAAGAACGTTCGGCTCGCAAGAACGTTCGGCCCGCAAGAACGTTCGGCCCGCAAGAACGTTTGGCCTGGAAGACCGTTCGGCGGACTCGGCGTCGAGTTCGGGGAGCGTGTCTGTCGGGGCGGTTGGTGGTTGTGGTAGTCGTGGTTGTGGTAGTCGTGGTTGTGGTGGTGGTGTCAAAGGGTGGCGTTCTCCATGCGGTCTTCGCGGCTTTACTGGAAACTTTTCAGCGTGTCGGCCGGGGCGGCGGTAGCGTTGGCCGCACTTTTCGCGGGCGTCTTATTCTGGGGAGTGCGGCCGCTTGTGATCGCCAAGGCTCAGCAGCGGTTGCACGATGTGGCAGGCGCTTTGCGGACGCTGTCGGAAGGGGCGTTGCGCACGGGCGACCGGGATGCTTTGCAGCGAGCGGTCAGCGACTTGTATTCGCATGCGGGCGTTCGCTGCACGGTGTTGGACGCCAGCGGCAACGTGTTGGCGGACTCCAGCAGCGATCCTCGTGAAATGTCGAACCACGGCGCCCGGCCCGAGATCATCGCGGCGACCTCGGA
>JBIKVL010000022.1:0-13177 GCA_044356875.1 Pirellulaceae bacterium
GTCTCGTCGCTCGTGAAGGAGATTTGGCCGCCCATTCCCAGCGAATCGCCAAACATGTTCGGCACGCGGGCGATGCGGACGTAGTCGTTCCGCGTCGTCCGCCGCGCGGGTCGCGGTGGTTCCGCACGCTCGGGCCCAGCGCCCGCCGGCGCTCGCACGGGAGCGGGGGACGGCTGCTGGATGAAGACTTCGCCTTCGAAGAGGTCGGCGAGGTCGTCGGAGGAACGCGATTGCGCCATCGCCGAGTGGGCGGCCCCGGCAGTCGTGACACTCAGCCACACGGCCATCCACAACATCGTGTTCGAAGATCGACGACGCATATTGAACGCTCCCGGTGCCCACGCGGCCCGGCTGCGCCGACGAATAGCGCCGCGCCCGTCCGACCGACCGACCGACCGATTCCACCAGCCCAAAGAAGTTGAACGGCCAACGCATAATCGCGACGACCCTCACCACCGTAACCATCGGTTCGTCAAAAACGGAAAATGAGGAAATGTCCGCAACGGGGATCTTGAAGATTCGATGGCGAACCCAAAGAGCCGCTGCGAATCGCCAGCGCGGGCCGCACGCTCGAAGAACGCGATCAGATCATCCGCTCAAGGAGAATTGCCGCGTGGCGGGGCCGGCGACTTGCTTCGCATGGCCGCGGCGCGTGCCTGGACTGCGGCCGCTTCGGTGCCCCGCCCTGCCCTTTCGAGGGCATCCGCAAGCGCTGCTAGTGTTTCGCCCGCCAACTCGGCGAACTCCTGGTCGTCCGGAAACTCGCGGAGCAATTCGGCCAGCGCCAGGTCGCTCGCCGTGAAACGCTCGATCGCCCGCTTCCAATCGCCACGAGCCCCGGCCGCCGTCGCGAGATGGTTTCGCGTGCGACATTCAAGCAGCCGGGCGTCGGGATCGGCAGGCGACTCGGCTCGCCATGCCGCGAGCTGCGTTTCGGCATCGCGCCAGTCGGCTTCGGCGAGTTCACGGTTTCCTTGGCCCCAGTGGGCGCGGCCCCGCAACACCGCGAGTCGCACTTGAGCGAAGCGACGGTCGTCCGCGTTGAGCGTCTTCCCCGCGCCACGCGACCAGTAGGATTCGGCGGCGGCAATGGCCGCCAACGCGGTATCCCATCCATCGCGGTTCAGTTCCGCTTCCGCCCACTGGATCCGCAGCGCCGCCAGTTCCCGCTCCAATTCGGCATTGTCCTGCCGCGCTCGCGAAGTCGCGGCATCGCTTGCCGCGTTGACACTCGCAGGCGACACCCGCAACGATTCCTGCAAGACGCGGACCGCGTCGCCATACTCGTCCGCCGCCGCTTTTCCTTCCCCCTTCGCCTCTCGCAACAGGCCGCGTCGCACGTAGAGCTCGGCGACCTCCCGTTGGTAATCGGTCACCGTCGGGTTGCCAAGCGCCAAGGCGCGACTGTACCGCGTGGCCTCTTCAAGGGCGTTCCACGCGGCCGCCAATTCGCCGCGTTCGGCAAGCGTTGCGCCGAGGAGACTGTAGGCGATTCCCAGTCGATGCCGGTTGGCGAGCGACTCGGGAGCCGCGCGGACAAATGCCTCGAAATGCTCGATCGCCGACCGCAAATGGCCGATCGCGGCTTCTTCGGCGGCGGGCGACCTCTCGGCCAAACGCAAGCGTGCGAGCTGGAATTCGCCCTTGCCCAGGTCCTGCTCCAACTTGGAGGCCAGCAACGCGGCGTTTGCCTCGATCCGCAATTGCTCCTTGGCTCGCAGGCGCAGACGCTGCGCCTCGGCGTAGCGTTCGGCCGCCTCGCGGCGCCGAGCGGCTCCGGTTTGGACATCGCCGCGTCGGTCAGCGATCTGGGAGCGGTTCTCGGCGAAGATACCGAGATTCATGACCGCGCTGGCGAGCAACCGTGTCGCCTCGACGGCGGTCGATTCGGCATCGCTGGCCGGCTCGGCGTCCTGTTTCGCTATCTCATTGCCGCCAGCGGACAACTCCGCCAGGGTTTCCCGCAGTTGTTTCGCTTCGCGGTACAGCGACTCGGCTTCGTCGCAGCGACCGTCGACCGCAGCCCAGCGGGCGTTGGCTTCGGCCGCTTCCGCGGCGGCGGCGCCCACGGCGAGCCCTCGAGCCTCGGTGAGCCGGAAACTGGCGAGCGCCGTGAGGGCCGTCGAGAGGCTCTTGATGCGGTTTCGTCGGCGGTTCGGATCGTCGGTCGGCTCGTCGCGCAGCAATCGCTGCATGCGGACCGCCTCCGACAGCTCCGCCAGCGCCGACTCGCGTTGGCTTTCGTCTTCCATTTGAGCAACACCGACGAGGAAACGGGCCTCGGCGACGTAGTCGCGCAGGAGCGGATCGTCCTCGCTCTCGGAGAGCAGCGTCTTGAGATGCTCTTTGGCCCGGCCGAGCAGTTCGACCCGCAGCGGCTGCATGCCGGGTTCGTCCTTCAGGTCGTCTTCGCTGAAGCGCGTGAACAAGTCGTTCACCGCTCCAACGGTTTGAGCCAAGTGCCGTCGCGATTCGGCCAGCGCGGCCGCCGTGCGGATATAGCCGACCAGGATCGCGAGGACCGAGACTAGCGCAAAGGAGGCGGCGACCGAAATCCAGGCGGCGGGCACGGGATTGCGGAGGCACCAACGCCATGAACGCTCGACCCAGTTCAGCGGCCGCGCGACGATCGGCCGGCCCTCGAGATAACGCCGCAGGTCGTCCGCCAAGTCGGCCGCCGCCGCGTACCGACGTCCCGGCTCCTTCTGCAAGCATTTCAGGCAGATCGTTTCGAGGTCGCGATCCAGGGACGGATTGAGTTGCCGCGGGGCAACCGGCTCCTGCGTGGTGATTTGCCGAATCGTCTCCAACAAACTAGCGGCTTGGAATGGCGGACGGCCTGTGAGCAAATGGTAAAGCGTGGCACCCATCGAATAGATGTCGGCGGCCCCAGTGACACTCGCCGAATCGACCGTTTGCTCGGGCGGCATGTACGACGGCGTTCCGAGTATCTCGCCGGCGTGCGTGATTTCCTGCGATTTGCCCATGAACTTCGCCAGCCCAAAGTCGGCCAGCAGCGGCCGGTTGGTGCGGCGATCGACCATGATGTTGTGCGGCTTCAAATCCCGATGCAGGATGCCGCGTTCGTGAGCCAAGCTGAGCGCCCGCGTGACCGGTTCGAGGTAGCCGGCGGCGGCCCGTTGGTCGAGCGGCCCGTCCTTGAGCAGATCATGGAGGCTGCGGCCTTCGACGTAACGCATCGCGTAGTAGCAGACGCCGTTCGCCTCGCCCACTTCAAACACCGTGACCAGATTATCGTGGTCGAGATTGGCTGCCGCCTCGGCTTCGCTCCGGAACCGGTCGAGCGTACTGACCCGCGTCTCGTGCGGCAACGCTTCGAGCACGTCGTTGCGGACGACCTTCAGCGCCACGATGCGGTTCGCCGACCGTTGGCGAGCCCGGTAAACGACGCCCATGCCGCCCCGTCCGAGCTCATTGAGAATTTCAAAGCCCGGGATTTCGGGCCGTCCCAAGTTCAAGATCCGCGCGGCCGCGGAGCCGTCGCCAAGGCCGACTCCAACGGCCTTTCCTGCGGCCTCCCGGTCAGCCGATCGCACGAAGGCCGCCGTCGCCATCGCCGCCGTTTCCAGCATCGCTGGCTCAGGACGGCTCGGCGGTAGCGTCGCGTTCGGGTCGTCGATGCCAGTGCTGGGCGGCAGAGTGGCCTGCGGATCGCTGGCCGCAGGCGTCGCGAGCGTTAAAGCTGCGGTGTCCGGCGCCGGCTTGGGCGGTTCCAACTTAACCTTTTCCAGCTTAGCTGGTTCCAACTTAGCTGGTTCCAACTTAGCTGGTTCCAACTTAGCTGGTTCCAACTTAGCTGGTTGCGTTACCGGCGAGGAATGCGGAGCCAAGGTCGCCAAGTCAAGCGGCTGCGCATCCTTCTCTGCCGCCGATGTCGCCAACTGGTCCCCTGTCGGCGGGCTCGTCGGTTGTGGAGTTGGCTCCCGAGCGAGCGTTGAAAACGGGTCGCTCATCGCTCGACGGCATCCTTGCTGTTTGCGTTACTTAAGGAAATCCAAACCATCGTCCGCCTCAGCATCCGTGCCATCGTTGTTCGATGGCGTCGACTCGCCCGGTTCGACCGCATCGAAATCGAGATCCAACCCAAGCACCGAGTCGCCGGGCAATTCCAGTTCCAACGGCGCCGGATCGACCGCGTCCAAATCCAAGACGGCTTCGGCGGCGGGCGGTTCCGAGCCGCCTTCGCCCTCCAAGTCGGCGAGCACCAAAGTCGCCGATTCACCGCTTTCTTGCGCAGGCGCTGACGGATCAACCGAGGTGATTTCCGTCGCTTCGTCGTCCACGAACGGGTTCAATTCATCGCCAGCGATCGCCGTCAGCTCCTCTCCAGAGCCATCCGCCGCGGCGGCCGCTTCGACCGCAACCGCGCCGACGGCCGTTCCGACGATTCCACCCATCGTGGCCCCCGCCAGTCCACCAACCACCGAGCCCGCCACTCCGCCGCCGCGCGATTCTTCGAAGGCGAGCGGCTCATCAGCCGCTCCAACAGCGTTGCCCGATTCGTTCGCCACGGGCCCGGAACCGAGGGAAGCGGCGCCGAGGGAAGCGGCGGCCGGAGCGGCCAGCGGCACGCCGAGCGTACCGGCGGTGGGGCCGGCATACCCGAACGTGGTCTCGACGTTTCCGCGCAGCACTTGCTTCCCTAGTTCGATCGCCCGCGTCTCGCTCCAGCCCCGATCCTCAACGAACCGTTGCGCCAACACCTTCGCGAGGATCCGTTTGTACATCGCGAACTTCGGCAACGCGAACTCCAGCTTGTACATGTCGCTGTAGTAGCCGATCTGTTTGGTCCTTGGCACCGCCTCCAAACGGGCCGCCAAGTCGTGCTCGATGAACGAGGGCGTATTCGAGTACCACCAATGCCCGTTCGTGACCACGTTCGGAAAGATCCAAGCGTAACTGGCAAGCTCTTGGTTCGTGACGCTGGCCAGGACCGAAATCGGAAAGGTGACGCTGGGAAACGCGTTGAACAAGCCTTTGTATTGAATGAGCGAGACGCGGCTGTCGTACAAGTCCCGCCCTTGATGCACGCCGTCGGCGTACACGCCGCGATTGACGCCGATCATCAGGTCGAACGGCAGACGGTACTGTTCGCACAGTTCCGCGAGCGTCCAGAACACAAATTGCGACGCCGCGCGTCGGTCGCACTCCGACGCCTCGACACCCCGACGGAGCAGCGACGCGATCGCCGTTTCGGCGCGGCCCGCCGACACCGGCGACGGCGAAAAATCCGGTGGCAGCGAAATCGCGCATGCTCGGGCGTTGTTCAGGGTGAAGTGGTGGAACAGCCGCGCCAGCGCGTCGCGCACCGCCGTCGCGCCGTCAATCTCCAAACCGCTGGCCCGCGCCAGGCGTTGACGCACGTCCGATCGTCCCAGGTGAAACACCAAATCGTCCGTCCGCAAACAAGGCACGAAATCCTGCGTGTCAAAGCCTTCCAGCGGATCGTCGAAATCGTTCGTCAGGAAGACCTTTTCCAACCGGCTGCGTTTCATCACCTCGAATCGCCAGTCCGGAGCCGCCATCTTGGCCGCCGTCGCGTCGTAAATCTCTTCCCAGTTGTCCTCTGAAACGTGTTCCACCGGCAGGTCGAACAAGCGGTTCAGCATTTCCAGAAACCAGCTGTATTGAATCGTGTTGTCCACGGGTCCCAGGTTGGCGATCAGCCGCCGCACCTTTTCCCGCGGGTCCAATCCCGGTTCCTCGATATCGGCCTTCGGCATGCCCGCCGAATGCGCGAGCTCCGTGTAGTAGTGATATCCCAGGATGTCGGCCAACGTCGTGGAGGCCGGATCGAGCGCGTTGATGTGCGTATGGGGATCGATCAACGGGAGCGAATCGAGCTCATTGAAAAGCCGCAGACGGAGCGCGAGCGACATACGATTGATTCCTGTTGAAAGCCACTGAGAGCCCGGCCAACGCCGGCGTACCCCAAACCCGATTCCAAACTCGCTGATAAACCCGCGGGGCAATCCTACGGTCAACCCGTCGGTCGATTTGTCGGTCAACCCGTCAGTCAATCCGTGGGTCAACTCGAAGGTTAATCCGGCGGTCGATTCGCTGGCGGGTCGCCGTCGAACTTGCTAGGCGGTGAGCGGCGGGGCGTCGGCGAGAAACGCTCGCGTCAAGTCGGCCGCAGCCGCCAAATCCCCATCACGCATTACCCACCAGCCACGCACTCGACAGCGACGAATCACCCCTTTTTCCATCCACTCCACATTCAAACCCGTCCACGTCGCGACCGTATCCACCCACTCGTTCCCTCGCGGACTGTTACCGCCACTGTTGTCGTTGCCGTCGACCACGCGAGCGGCGGCCGCAAGATCAGCGACATCCGACGGGTACACGCTTTCGACATAGCTTACTTGGATTCCCGGCGGACGGAACACCTGCAATCCCGGATCTGGCCAGTCGGGGACACGAAGCACTTGTGTGCCCGCCGGGAATCGATTTCCAATCCTGACCCTGGGCCGGCTGTCCAATTTGCGGGTTTGCACCGACACCCACAATTCGATGCCGCCATACACGCAATGAAAATGGCGTTCTCGCACCTCGCGCACCTCGCCCGCCAAACTCGGCACCGGTACGTCCAGGGCCCGATAGTACAGTTCGCAGCGATCGCCGTCGGCATTCTCGCCATAGTCCACCACAAGGTCAGCCCCGCGCACGTAGGCTTCAACCGGCCGAGCGTCGGCATCCGTCGGCACAGGTCCTACGAACCGCATCGTCGACACCGTCGGTGGAAGCGTAAGCCAATCCGCATCGCGGCTCGACGACGCGTTCGACGACGCGTTCGCACTGGCGGGGGCGGCGCCGTCAATCGGGGCGAGCGTGGCGCGCGTGGCGATCCGCCATTCCCCGAGCCCCGCTGCCGGGTCACGGCAGTCGAGCCGCGCTTCGAGCCGCGACTCGCCGGACGCTCTGGCCGCCAGTAGGTCGGATGATGGGATGGCTGGGGGCGGAACGGCGCCGAGCAGCGCCACGGACTGGTGCAGATACCACATACCAAAACCGCACGGGTGCTTGCGACGGGCTCCCGCCCACCCTCAGAATGCAAAAACCCCGCCGACGCGGCAAAGCGAACGGCGGGGTCGGAACAGAGAAGAGGCCAAAACCAATCGCTCGGAAGGAATAAAACCGCCTGAACGAAGCGGAAAACGTGTTTCGCCCGGTTCAGTCGCCGATGATAGCAAGATCGCCTAACCTGTCCAGCGAATAGGGGCAAAAAACGCCCGCCCTACCCTACCCCATGAATCCCTACCTCGACGCCTGCGAAGAGGCCGCCCGCGCGGGCGGCCGCATTTTGCTCGATTGGCAACACCGGATCTCCGCTCGTGAGAAGGCCCCGCGCGACCTTGTCACGGAAGCCGATGTCGCCTCCCAAACGGAAATCCGCCGCATCCTGCTCGGCGCCTTCCCCCACCACGACTTTTTGGGCGAAGAAGACGCGCCGTCCACGCCGGATGGACTCCCCCGGGCAACCGCCCACGACGCCTTCTGTTGGATCGTCGACCCGCTCGACGGTACCGCCAACTACGTCCACGGCCTGCAGAGTTTCGCGGTCTCGATCGCGCTCCGCAGTTCCGGCCGAACGGTCGCGGGCACCGTCTTCGACCCGATTCTCAACGAGTGCTACTCGGCCGCCACGAGCGCCGGCGCGACCCGCAACCGCCAGCCGATCCGGCCCAGCCGTTGTCGGCAACTGGACCAAGCGATGGTCGCCGCCAGCTTTTCCCCCCAGGTCACCCGCGATTCGCTCGAAGTCACTCGGTTTCTGGAAGTGCTGGAACAGTGCCAGAGCGTCCGACGACTCGGGTCGTGCGCACTCAACCTGTGCTACGTCGCCGCCGGCCGCTTGGACGCCTACTGGACGACAAGCGTCAAGGCGTGGGACGCCGCCGCCGGTATTCTGCTCGTCGAGGAAGCCGGTGGAGTCGTTACGAACCTGGAGGGCGGCCCGTTCGATCTGGACAACCCCGAGTTCATCGCGGCGGCGACGCCGGAACTGCACGCGGAATTGCTGGAAACGCTGCGACGCGCCACCGGGGCCGCCTGACTATGGCGGACACACTCTACCCGCTCGCCGTGCTGCTAGCGGGCATCGGCCTGCTGATGACGCTCGTGGTGCGCGGCAAGAGCATCTTTGTCGCCGCCCCGCTGTGCGCCGTGGCGATCGGGGTCATGAGCGGCCGCGATCCTGTCAAATTGCTCAGCGGCACTTTCGCGAGCGGCTTCGCCGATTACATGCGGAATTTCTATTTGCTGTTCGCGCTGGGCGCGGCGTTCGGCAAATTGCTCGAAGACGCTGGCGCTGCGACGAGCATCGCCAATCATGTGGGAAAGTGGCTGGGACGCGACCGCGCTTGCCTCTCGGTCGTGCTCGCCTGCGCGCTGCTTACCTACGGCGGCGTTTCGCTGTTCGTCGTTGGCTTCGCCGTCTTTCCGCTCGCCGTGCAACTGTTCCGCGCCGCCGACCTGCCGCGCCGCTTCATCCCGGCCGCCATCGCCTTCGGTTCGATCACCTTCACCATGACCTCCGCCGGTTCGCCCGAGATCCAGAACTTGATCCCAATCAAGTATTTGGTCGATGCCGCCACCGGCGCGCCGCTGACCGACGCTCGCGCTGGTTGGAAAGTCAGCCTCGTGGTCGCGCCCGCGATGTTTCTTCTCGGCCAGTGGTATTTGGAACGCTCGATCCGCCGCGCCCTCCGCGCCGGCGAACGGTGGCACGACTTGGCGAGCGATTCCCGCGGCGACGCTTCGACGGCTACGCCCCACAAGACCGGCTCGGAGACCGCGAGCCGGATGACGGAACCGTCATTGGCCGCGGCACTGGCGCCACTCGCGGTCACCGTGCTTTCACTCAATGCCTTGCCGCCGCTGTGCCACGCGCTCGCCCCGCTGATGGCGTTCGCGGGAAAAAGGGTTGAAGCCGCCTTGGCCGCGGTTCCCGAGGATCCTGTGTTGACGATGATTCTCGGCGTGGTCGCGGCGTTGCTTTGCTTGCCGAAAGCCCGCCAAAACGCCTGGACCGGCCTGGGACACGGCTTTGTGAATGGACTTGTCGCGATCGCCGCCACGGCTTCGATGGTCGGCTTCGGCGCCGTCGTCAAGGATTTGCCCGCCTTCCAACTGGTGGTCACGGCGGCAACGCGGATCCCCGGAGAACCGCTGGTCGGCGCGGCGCTCAGCGTCGCCATCATCGCGGCGATCGCTGGTTCGGCGTCGGGCGGCCAAGGGATCGCCCTGCCGCTGCTCAAGCCACTCTACGTCGACCAACTGGGCGTCGCCCCGCGGGCGTTGCACCGAGTCGTCTCCATCGCGTCAGGCACACTGGATTCGCTGCCAGCCAATGGCTACGTGGTCATGCTGATTCAAAATATTTGTGGCGAAACCCATCGCCGCGCCTATCCGCCGCTGTTCGTGACCACGGTGCTGCTACCGATGGCCGGCACCGGATTGGCAATCGCGCTCTTCAAAATCTTCCCCACGTGGGCCGCAAGCTAGCCGCGGTTTTCGGGCGGTTCAGGCCGCATCCGCCGAGAACCGGCCGCTGGCGCGGCGCGGCTGATGAGGGCCGCCGGTTCATCAGCCGGCCCAGCGCCAGCCGCCGGTTCATTAGCCGGCCCAGCGCCAGCTGCCGGTTTTCGGGCGGTTCAGCCCGCTTCCGCCTAGAACCGGCCGCTGGCGCGGCTCGGCTGATGAACGCGGCCGCCAGTTTATGCGCGACGAGGCCCAGATAGGCGGCGGCGCGGTGCCAATCAACGCTAACTCGGCTCGTCGACGCGGCGGCCGAATACTCGGAGGAAGACCACCAGAGCGAACAAGCCCATCGGCAAGAGCACCACGTTCGAAACGCCGTAGCCAGCTGGCAACGTTCCAAACAGAATCGACCCAACGCCTACCAGCGCGGCGTACGGCAACTGCGTCCAGACGTGGGCGACATGGTCGCAGGCGCTCGATTGCGACGAGAGCACCGTGGTGTCGGAAATCGGCGAGCAATGGTCGCCGAAAATCGAACCGGCAAGCACGCTGCCGATCGCGGCGATAATGATCGGATCATGGATGTCGACGGCGGCCAGCCCGCCCGGTCCAGCCAGCATCCGAAACGTCACCGGAATCACAATCGGCATCATGATGCCCATCGTTCCCCAACTGGTGCCAGTCGCGAACGAAATGGCCGCCGACAGCACAAACACCACCGTCGGCATCAGCGGCGGCGCTAACCGGTCGCTCAAAAGTTCGGCAAGATATTTTCCGGTCGCGAGATGCTGGTCTTTCGTCAACTCGGAAAGGCACCACGCCAGCCACAGAATCGTCAACGCTCCAATGACATGCGTCGCGCCATCGAAAGCCGCGGAACGAGCCTTCGCCCCGTCCAGCGCTCGAGTCGACAGAGGAATCAGCCACGCCAACGCCAACCCGATCAACGACGCATAGACGAGCGCGACGTACGAATCGCCAGCACGGAAAAATTCCACCCAACGGCCCGAGTCCCACGCACTGCCATTGAGCGACTGGGCGCCCGTGGCGATCAATAGCCAACCGGTGCAAAACACCATCGCCAAAACGGGAGTGGCGGCATAGAGCCAGTGTCGAGCGGGCTCGGAATCGCTGTCTGGAACGGCGGTCATCGGAACCGGATGGGGAACGCGAACTCGGCCCGCCAACGCCGCGCGTTCCGCCGCCAGCATCGGCCCGAAATCGCGATCGAGCAAGGCCAGGAATGGAATCCACGCCAGCATGAACAGCACGTAGTAACGGTATGGAATGGTGGCGATGAAAATGCCCATGCCGTCGAGCGGCACGGTCGCGCCCAGAACGTCGCGGTAGCCAGCTTCGATCAACCCAATCTCGGTCGCCACCCAGGTGGAAACAATCGCTAACCCGGATACCGGAGCCGCCGTTGAATCGACGAGGAACGACAGCTTCTCGCGGGATATCCGCAGGCGATCGGTGAGCGGCCTGAGCGTATTGCCGAGCAACAGGCAGTTCGCATAGTCGTCGAAAAAAATCACCAACCCCAACAGCCAACTGATCAGCTGTCCGCCACGTCGATTCCGAGCCAGCGGGGCCAGCGACTGCACCAACCCGCGCATCCCGCCCGACGCGTGAATCACGCTCACCATCGCGCCCATCAAGAGCGTGAACACGAAGACGCGGAGATGCTGCGGATCCGCCAAGTTCTTCCACAGATGCTGCTCGAACAGCGCCGGAATCGCCGACGCGATTTGGAACTTTTCCACAATCAACACGCCGGCGACCACCCCCGCCAGCAGCGATAGCACGACGCGTCGCGTGGCAATCGCCAACACGATCGACACCAGCGGCGGTACAAGGCTCCAAACGCCATAGGGATGGGCCTCGGCGATTAATTGCGGCGGCACTCGACAACTCCTGGCAAATCAAACCGCGGCGTAATCCTCGCTGACGATTCGACCGAGCCGGGCCACGACTCCGCCAACTCGCGGATCAACGCCGATCGATGTTGTACCACGACGCGCTGCCACCGTAAAATCCGCAGTCGTTGGGCGGCGCTCTCTGTCGTTCGATTCAAAGGCCAGATGAATTTCGGCCATCATCCAAGGAGTTGCTAATGTCGCAAGGTAAGGATCGCGTGGAATGCTCGGATTGCTCGAGCCTTCCGCATCGCCGTTCGTTCTTAAGGACCGCCGCTGGCGCCACGGTCGCCGCTGGTTTGGCCGCCCCGAGCCTATTCGATCCGCGAATGGCTTTCGCCGCCCCAACCATGAAGAGCGCCGCCGAATCGGCCGCCGCCCGCTTCCATGCGTCGCTCAGCGACTCGCAAAAGAAGGCGATCTGTTTTCCGTTCGACCACGAACTGCGTCGGCGAATCAACGCCAACTGGCACATCACCAAGCCACTCATCAAGCAGGATTTTTACTCGAAGGATCAGCGGGCCCTAATCGACGAGATCGTCCGCAACATCACGTCGCCGGAAGGCTACGAGCGATTCCAGAAGCAGATGGAATACGATGACGGCGGTATCGGTTCGTACAGCGTGGCGCTGTTCGGCGACCCGGCCAGCGGCAAGTTCGAATGGGAACTGACCGGTCGCCACCTGACCATGCGGGCCGATGGCAACAGCGTCGACAAGGTCGCGTTCGGTGGTCCAATCGTCTACGGACACGGCGAAGAGGACGCTAAGGACAACCTGTTCCACTACCAAACAAAGCAGGTGAACGAGGTGTTCAAGGCGCTCGACGCCAAACAAGCCGCACGGGCACTCATCGAGAAAGCCCCGGCGGAAGCCGCTGTCGCCATCCAAGGCGAAAAGGGCAAATTCCCCGGCCTCCCCATCGGCGAACTGTCCGCCGACCAGAAGGCGTTGGTCGAAAAGACGCTCAAGACGTTGCTCGGCCCCTACCGCCAAGAGGATATCGACGAAGTCTTCGCGATCCTCAAGGATTCGGGCGGCATCGACCAACTCAGCCTGGCGTTCTACCAGCAGAATGACCTGGGCAACGATAAGGTGTGGGATATCTGGCGAGTGGAAGGCCCACGCTTCGTCTGGCACTTCCGCGGTGCTCCCCACGTTCACGCCTACGTGAATATCGGAGCGATCGGCTAACGGCCAGCCTGAGCGCCGGGCAGCTAGCGTCGGCCAGCGGCACCAAGCGATTCCCGGCTAACCGCCCCTCAGCAGCCACTCGCGACGCGGCCCTTCCGCTTGTGAAGACCGCGTCGCGAGCGCTACAATCTCGCATCCCTCAAGCCTGGGCCTCCGGCGCTTGAGTGGCTAGAACCGCCCGGGAGCCGCTAACTCCCGGGCGGTTCGACTTTTACGTCGCGTCGATAGCGGGAGTCTACCAACACAGCCATTCCTGCTAACACCACCGGAGCGGGAAAGTTTCGCTCGCAGACAAACTTTTTCACCACCCCCACGCCGGTCCCCGAACCCTCAAGTTTCTGAAAATTCGCTGTCTGGACGATAGTTGTCGAGACGACTATAGTCCCAACATGAGTGCCGTGCAGACGCCCATCGACCCGCAACGATCCACGCGATTCGATTCGCTCGAGCAGGAAGTTTTCCTGAACCTCTGGCGAACCTACGATCGTCTGCGGCAGTTCGAAGACGAGCTGTTCGAACAGTTTGAACTGACTCCGCAGCAGTACAACGCGTTGCGATTACTCA
>JBIKVL010000596.1:0-3741 GCA_044356875.1 Pirellulaceae bacterium
CGCTCATCGCGTCGGCGCGCCTCGCGTCCGCACTCATCGCTTCAGCGTGCCTCAGGTCAGCGCCAAGCGATTTCCGCCGCGAAAAGCGGTGTTTTTTGAAGTTGGAAGGTCGACCGTGAAAAGCGGAAAACTTGTCAAGTCCCATTTAGCGCATCCCGTTCCACGTGCTAGAAACTGGCTTTGTGGGGAAGGAAGCCCGCGCGTATAATCCCCGCCCGGCTCATCGTAAGCACGCGTTCGAAGCGAAACCATCCCGCGCCCCAACGAGGACGAAATCCGTGTTGACCACGCGCCCGAAAGTCGCCGAATTGTCGTTCCAGTTGTATGGCCGCTCGCTTCATCCCGAACTATTCAACGTCTATGAATCCCGCTCGCTCAAACGCGGCGGCTACGAAGCCCGAATCGACATCACCAACGCGGGCCACTTGGTGACGTGGCGCTACGGCGGGCTGACGCTCGCGGAAGTCGCCGGTTCCGCGCAGCATCCGATGCCGCAAAAACGGCGGCTCATGTCCCATCGGCTCCGCGGCGAACGCTCGGATCGAATCGAATGCCGCGGTGGGGTGAAGTACCAGGTCAGCATGCAGTTGGAGACGGTGGCTCCCGACGTGTTTTGGCTGTTCCACCAAGAGCTCGCGTTGGACGATCAACGCGAGGGGATGTTTCACCAATTCGAGGCGGGTGGACGCATGTCGTTGGGCGCGATCAGCTACGTGAATGTCGAGTGCCGCAACCGCAGTTTGCTGATCCAGGCCTTCCACACGTTTCCCGACGACTATGCGATCGTGAAGAGCCAATCGCGTTTCGAGTTGCCGGGCTAAAAAACTAAAAAACCTATGTCCCGCGGCCTGACGCTGGAAGAATTCACGGCGATCAATGATGAACTGGCCGCGTTGACACGGCTGGGTGTGCCGTTGGAATTGGGCTTGGCGGGGCTCGGTCGCGATTTGCCGGGGCAATTGGGACGGGCGGCGGGGGCGATCTCTCAGCGGTTGGCCGCAGGCGAGCCCTTGGAGCAAATCCTCGAAACGCCCTCGTTCGGTTTCCCGCCGGCGTACCGTTCCGTCATCGTGGCCGGTATCCGTTCGGGGAAACTGACGCGGGCTTTGGAAGAAGTGGCGGCGACGGCGCGGCGGACAGCGAGCCTGCGGCGCGCGTTCTTCCTCTCGCTGATCTACCCGTTGATTGTGTTCGCGGTGGCGTATGCTGGATTGCTCGTATCGCTTGCCTGGACCACTCCGAGAATTCTCGACGCGTTGACCGAGTTCCAAGGCGAGCTTCCCGGCATCTGGTCGTGGTTGCGCCCCCTGGGCGACTCGATGGCATGGTGGGCGCCATGGCCGCCGCTTGCGGTCCTGGCGGGGCTGATGTGGCAATGGCGGCGCTGGTCGGGGCGAGGTTCCCTACGTCGATCCGCGCTGGCGGGAACAGCCGCGTCGAAGCGACGGCAGGGTCGCGATGCGGATCCGGCAAGGTTGGCGACTTTTTTGGATTTGCTTGGGTTGATGATCGGCAATCAGGTGCCGTTGCCGGAGGCGTTGGTGTTGGCGGCCGACACAGCAGGAGTCGGCGCGTGGCAAACTGGCGCGCGGACCGCCGCCGCGCGGCTGAACTCCGGCGAACGGCTCTCGCGCGATTTGCTGTTCGAGAGTGGCCTGCCAGCGGGCGCGGGGTGGTTGGCGGCGGGCGGTTCCAGTCCGCAAGGGTGGGCGGAATCGCTGCGGAACGCCGCGGAGGGCCAGCGTCGTCGAGCGGACCGCCGTCAAACGCGGTTCGAACAGCGTTGGCCGATCCTGCTGTCGTTGGGTTTAGGCGTGGGGCTCGTGATGCCATACATGGCGGTGCTCATCCTCCCATGGCTCGATTTCATTCGCGTCTTGTTGCAGTGAGCGTGTCGGTGGGCGCCTGTTGCGAAATGTGTTTTTTTCCGGCTTGAAGCGACGACCGTCGGTCTCATGGCGGGAGCCGGTTTTTTAGCGCGTGTCCGTGTGGGGGGCTGATGGCGAATTCTCCTGACGAGCGACCACCGCCCGAGGCCAGCGGTGGCTCCGCGAAACCGCAACTGACTCGCGAGATTGTCGCGGGATTGACGTTGGCGTTGCCGACCGGCGCGACGTTCGAAGCCGCGTTGCGGGCGGTGGCGGACGAATGCGAATCGCGCGCGGCCGCCGCGGCGCTTGCGAGGCTAGCCGATCGCGCGGAGCGCGGGGAACCGTTCGAGTCCTTGTTCCAAAACGAAGACTATGGACTGCCGGGAGCGTTAGTGGCCGTGTTACGCGGTTCCGCCGGCGACGACAGCAAAAGAGATGTCCGCGTGGCGGCGCTGGAGCGTTGGACACGCGATCAGGATTTGCTCGATGATCTGCGCGGTGAAATCCGTTCGGCACTGGCTTATCCGGTCACTGTCATTTACTTAGCGGCGCTCATGCTCCCATTCACAGCCATGGTGTTGGCGCCAAGTTTCCAACAACTGATCGCCGAATTCGAGATGAAGCCGACGATGCTGACGCAAGGGCTCGATGCGATTGCAGTTAGCGGGCCTTGGATGCTCGCGGCGCTGTTGCTTCTGCCGGGATTGCTTTTGGCCATGCGGTTCCTGGGCGGCAAGACGTTCTGGCGACTGTGGTGCGGGCAGTTGCCGTTGATTGGGCCGTTGTGGCGTTGGCTCACGCTCGCCGCGTGGGCGCGATGGCTCGCCCTGTTGATCGATGCGCGGATTCCGCTGGCGGATGGGTTGCGGCTGGCCGGCGCCGCTGGCGGAGACGAACGGTTGAACGCGGCCGCGCAGCGTTTGGCGACGCGGGTTTCGCTCGGTGGCGGCATTGGCATGGCGATGGCGGACGCCGACGAATGGCCAGCGACGGCGACGGTGATTGTGGGCTGGGGCGAGCGGTCGCAATCGCTTCCGGATTGTCTCCGCGCGGTGGCGGAGACTTGCGAGGCGCGGGCGCGATTGCGGACGAGTTGGGTTCGGTTGGTGGCGCCGCCTTTCGCCTTCATCGGCGTTGGGATGATGGTTGCCGGCGCCTACTGGATGATGCTGGCGCCGCTGATGAACCTCATTTCGATGTTTTCCTGAGGCGAGCCATGAATGCGCTTGGGCCGCTGAATTTGATCAACTTGTTAGCCGTCGGAACGCTCTTGTTCCTGGCGCTGTCGATCCTAGATTCCCGCCGCGGCGGTTGGAGTGGTCCGCGTCACGATAGTCGCGATCGGGATCCGATTCGGATCGGACTTGGAGTGGTCGCCGGGCTCTTGGTGGTCGCTGGTTTGGTCGGCGCCGTTGCGGCGATCGCGGGACCGCTCACCGTGCCGATCGGCGTGGCGGCTTTCTTCCTCGGGAGCCTGGCGATTCGGCAGTACTACCGCACGGAGCGGCAAGCGGTACTGCCCTATCTCGCGGTCGCCATGGAGCGGCGGATTCCGCTGGCGACCGCCGCGCGGGCCTACGCGTTGGAGCGTCCCGACCACTTTGGTCGACGCAGCGGCCAGCTCGCGGCTTTGCTCGAAAGTGGAGCCCGTTTGCCCAACGCGTTGCGGCTCTCGGGCCATCGCTTCGGCCTGGGTTCGACTTTAGCGGTGGGCATCGGCGACGACTTTGATTGCCTGGACGCGACTCTACGACAGTCGATGCGGGACGAACAGCGATTGCGGCGGATGCTGAGGACGATCGGCGAACGACTGGCTTATTTGAGCTGGGTCTTGGTGATGACGCTGGGAATGCACGGCTTCTTCCGCTGG
>JBIKVL010000597.1:0-3739 GCA_044356875.1 Pirellulaceae bacterium
GGAAAGAGGCGGTGCGAACGATCTCGCGTCGATTCCGCTGGTTGGAGCGTACCGCTTCCGCGATGCGCCGCGACTGTCGGCGGTTCGTGGCGGATTCGGGTCCGCCGCCAGGGTAGCCGCGCGGCCACGCGGGCCCGTTGGTCCTGCGCCTTGATCGCGCGGAACTCGGCCCACCGTTTCCGCCGTCTGATCCTCGAATGCCCTCCAAAAAGCTGTCGGCGAACAGCTCTGGGGTTTGCTGCGCGCGTTCTGACTTCGGACTCGCAAAACAGCTCGCGAAATCCCTTTCAAAGAGGGGTCGCATGTTGATTTGGGCTAACGTTTGGCGTTTCGGACCTCGATCTCCCCTCTTCGGCGTGGAGGTGGGAGGTTGAAGACGCGTCGGTGGCAGGTTGAACGCCGCCGCTTGCCCCTCAATCGCCATGGCCCACGCCTGAAATCCGCGAGGATTCTGGCCTTGCCGGCCGGCCTCGGGCCAAGAACGAATCAGCAATAGACTGTCTTTTTTTGATGGCGATTTGGGCCCGCGGGCGATTCGCAGGCGGTTTCTGACTTCGGCAGCTTGGAACGCGAGATTGGCAACTTTCTTTCCGGTAACCACTTATGTATCGGAACGACCGCTCCATCTCCCACGCCGGAGAGGCTGCTGAGCCAACGACATCGGCTCGCTCGCCAGTAGCTTCATCGACCAAACCGGGCAACGAATGCTGGCCGAGAAACCGCTCGCCCAGGCGAAAAATCTACAAAAGACAGTCTATTGACTCTTTCGAAGCGGCTTGGCGGCCCAGCGGCGGCCCGGCGGCGGCCAAGCGGACGGGAGGTCAAGCAGCCAAGCGGTGCGGAGACGCATTGCCATGGCATTTGCGTGGCGAGGATCGATTCAAGCTGGGCTCGTCGAGGTCGGCTCCCGAAGTCCTTGTACCCGAACTCGGCGCAAGGACACCATATCGCCACCAACCTCAACCATCGATGGCGTTAGCCCAAAGGCGATGCTTAGACCGCGACGTGCACCCGGGCCCGTGTCAGGCTGTCAGGCCTGCGGACTGGCGTGCCATTCCCGCCACGGCGACGTGTCGCGGAATCGGAGGATGGCGTCGAGCAACTCGTCCGCCCCATCGCGGATCACATCGCAGACCGGCAGGCCGAATTCGTCCCGTACCCTCGCCCGTTCCGCAGCCGCCTCCGCCGCCGAGACGCGACGGCTATTGACGGCGATTCCCAGAATCCGGCATTGGAAATTGGCGTTCGCCATCATGTCGTACATCTTCAACAACGAACCGATCGATGGAATCGGAACATGGTCAACGCCCGTCACCACCGTTCGGCCGATTTCGTACACGAAAATCAGGCCATGGGGAACGCAGCCATGCAGCAGGCTGAGCGTCACCCCGGAGTAGGACGGATGGACCAAGCTCCCCTGTCCCTCGACCACCAACACCTCGTGATGCTGTTGCTGCAACACCATCTTCTCGGCCGCGCCCGCGACAAAGTCGGCGACCACGCAATCGAGCGGCAGTCCGTCACCTTCGACCATGATCCCGGTTTGGCCCGTAGCGATGAACTTCGCGTCCACGCCGCGCCGCCGCAGGCCCTGCGCCAATTCCACCGACGCCACCATCTTTCCGATGCTGCAGTCGTGTCCGACGGTATGAATCCGCAGGCAGTCCGAGCGAATCCCGACGCGCCGCGCGACGCCCCGTTCGTTGTTCTTCCGCACGTCGACAAGCGGCACGCCACGGGCCGCCGCCGCCGCCGCGAATTGCGGGTCGTCCGACACAAAATCATGCAGCCCCGACCAAATCCCCATGCCCCGCTCGATCGCTTCCAGAATGATCGCGCGCCACGGCCCCGGGATCTTGCCGCCCGGCGGCGCGATTCCTAGCAGCAATGTGTCCGCCGGCGCGGCTTCGGCCAGCGAGCCGATCACGGGCAAGTCGCCGCCCACTCCGAGCAGCTCGTCCGTCGTCTTGCCCCGCTGCGTGCTGTCCAGCAACGCGACGATCTCGTCGCGTTTGTAGCGAATCATGCAACTGGCTGTCTTCGCCGTGTGTGGATTCGTATGCCCTTCGGTCAGTACCACAATGCGCCGCGCCATAAACCGTGTTTCCTCTTCGTTATTCCTCGAGTGAACCGATGTTTTACCCCGATTCGCGTCGTCGATGCAGGTAGCCTTGAGCGGTGGCGATGAAGCCAGCCTCCAACAGGTGCGGCTCAAGCGGCCCGCGGCCCGGCAAGGCGCCATTGATTGAGGATAAAAACACGGGAGTCGAAGCGGTGGCCAGCGACGCCAAGACCCGCGCGATCGCCCGGCAATCATCCGCCCGGCACGACTCGCCCTCCCCCAAGAATGTCCACACCGCTTGTCCGCCGCGATACAAGTAAGCCACGATCCGTCCGTCGCGAAGCACCACGCGCGCTCCCTCCACTCGCTGCAAACGCGCGCTGGGCTCCTCGACCGGAAAGGGAATCGCCGTCCCGAACGGACTGGCCGGGTCGAGCGCCGCGAGCACCACCACGTGGGAACCCGTTTCCGTTCGCCGATCCGGTTCGGCGATCAACCGTAGTCTTTGGTCCGCGCCCGGCGCCGCGAATTGAGCCGCCCCCAAGTCGGCGACAAAGTATCCGCGATGCACTCGACCGGCTTCCTCGAACGCTTTGAGCACCGGATAGATCGCCGAGAATCCGCCCGGCACGTCCTCCGCCAGGACCGCTTCACGCGTGACCACGCCATAGCGTTTGAGCAATTGAGTGGCCAACGCGGTTTGCCGTTCGGTGGGCGATACGGCAGCGCCCCAACCGCGTTCGAACAACCACCAACGCCCCTCGGAGCCGGGCAAGCGACGCTGCCTTCGCGAGCGGAACGCGTCGTCTAGTCGACTGCCGCGACCCGAGCCAGATGACTCGACGCCAATCAGGCGCCGACGAAGCGGCACAAGCGTGTCGTTCGTCACCTCGCCGTTCCACACCAGCTCCCACAGCCGTTCAATCAACTCATTCGGAAACCCGCCAACCGTGCGAATGAGCTGGTCGAAAAACAATGCCCCGCGTTCGCGCAACAACGCGCGCAGCCGCTCGTATTCGGCGCCTTCGAGCGGCGTGGACGGCGGCGACAGCCGTGGCGCGTCGTCGGTTAGGAAGAACGCCACGCGCTGCGTCCGCGACGACGCCCCCGTGGCGACTCCGCGCCACACCACCTCGCCCGCCGCGCATAGTTCGTCCAGCATGTCCGGATCGAACTCCGCGACGCGCGCGGGCAAAACATCCTCTTCCCAGGTCGACACGGGCAACGGCAGCCCCTGGAGTTGCTCGATCACATCCAACAGCCCATCCAAACCGCGTCGTGGCTGGTCCAATCCTTGCCAGGACAGACGGAAGCGAGTGAACGCCCCTTGGTCAACAGGCGCGACCTTGGCCCGCGCCCGCGCCAACGAACGCTGCCGCAACAGCCGCGACACCTCCGTCCCGCACCATTCGCCTTCCGCCACTCGAACGCTCGATGTGGCCACGATCTCGCGACCCGCCGCCCGTGCCGGCCGCGTGGCCGGCGGCTCAATCGGCGGCTCAATCTGCGGCTCAATCTGCGGCTCAATCGGCGGCTCGGTCGGCGGCTCGATCGGCGGCTCGATCGGCGACCTCGCCAGAGATGCCGCGGAGGACGGAGACGTCGGCGCCGCGAGAGACGCTGCCGGCGGCGTGAACCAGCCGGAAACGACCACGCCCCGCATTTCCAACTGTCGCA
>JBIKVL010000023.1:0-13155 GCA_044356875.1 Pirellulaceae bacterium
CCGGTCGTTTGGGGCGGGCCGCCGATTGGCAGGAAGCGTTCGCCGACTTGGCGTGAGTCGCCGCCGGTCGATTTTTCGAGTGCGGCCAGCAGGTGGCGGATGGCGAGTGCGAGGGCGAGGTTGGGTTGGCGGGGGAGGACGGCGACGAGGGCCCAGCGTTGGTCGAGCGTGGCTGCGGGGCGGCCGTCCCCCACGAGGCGAAGGAGGGCTTGGAGGCTGTCGTTATCGAGTTCGTCGCTGATGAAATGGAGGCGGGCGCGGCTGCCTCGTCCCCCCCGATCCAGGTCGTTGAAATGGGGATCGGCGCAGGCTCCCATGAGCGCCTGGGCTCCGGCCAAATCGGCCGAGGCGCCGACGACCACGACGCGGTCGATTGTGTCTCGCAGGCGATGAGCCGCTTTGAGGATTGCGAAGAGATGGCTGGTCGCGCGGCGATGGTTGTAGCCGTCGAGCAGTTGTCGGGGGCGGTCCAACCAGTTCCAGTCGAGGCACGTGGTGGCGGCCGGTTTTGGGGCTGGCAGGTAGGAGGGGGGCGCCGCCACGAGCGCTTGACGGGCCGACTCGAGTTGCGGGGCGATGGCGTGGAGGCGTCCGTGGGGCGTGCCCGGGGTCTCGACGAGGCACACGGGCGGCTCGAAGCGGAGCCGGGCGGAGGCGGAGTTAGCCATGGCTCACGGGGTGGGTAGCGATTAGGAGGGTTGATCGGGTCGGGTGCGGCGGAACGCGTGGGAATCACGTGGCATTAACGACTTTTGATCGTACCCGGTTATGTCGTCTGGTCGCTGGATGCCGATCATAACCGGAGACGTTCCTGAAAAAAGCCAGTCGAGGTTGTTCGCGGGAAACGGCTCGTCCGGGAAATGCGGGTAAGCTTTGTCCGGATCGACCATTTTCTTGCAATGGGTAGGGGCGGAACTATAATCGCCCACGATCGTCATAAATGCCTAGTGCCACGTGAAGTTAGAGTCGATTCGGCAGCTTGGGGGCGACCCCTGGGACAGGCGGTAAACGGAGCCTTAACGCGGGGGCTGGGAACCGGCGTTGGGTGGTGGATCTCTTGATTTTGAGGGTGGGTGCATGGCCTCGCGAAACTCGCGTTCGATTCCCGCGGTTCGCCGAAATTCGCAGTCCGGTCGTCGTAAGCCGAGTTCCAGAAAGCTCATGACGCCAACTTTGCGTGCGCCCGAGGCGTTAGAGCTACGCGCCCTGATGGCGATCGGACCCCAGTTGGCGGGGATCCAGCCAAACGGCGGCGAGTTATTGCCGCTGACGAGCCTCTCCGACAACCGGTATGACCTCGAAGACGTGGGGTCGATCGCGTTGTTGTCGACTTCGCCGCGGGAATTGCGGTTGGCGTTCGACGAGGGGCAGGTGTTCGCCTCCGAGAACGTGCGGGGCATTCAGATCTCGCGGGCGGGCAACGACAAATTGCTCGGGACGGCGGACGACGTGGTGGTGGCTCCGTCGAGCTTAACGGGATTTGGCGGGTTCGCCGGCGCGGATGCGACGCCCAACGAGAACGTGGTGGTGGTGCGGTTCGCGGAGACGTTGCCGGACGATCTGTACCGCGTGGAGGTGTTCGGGGTCGACAATCCCTCGAAGAACATCGTCGCGTTGCGGAATACGGCGGGGCAGGTGTTCGTGCCGGCGGTGGCGGGCGCGGATCGGCAGGCGATCGACTTCAAGCTCAGTCTCGGCGCCCAAGTGATCGCGGTGGTGCCGCAGCCGACCGTGTCCAATGCGAATGGAACGGTTTCCCAGAAGTTGAATCAGATCGAGGTCTATTTCAACAACGACGATTTGTGGCCGACGGCGGTGACAACGGGCCAGGTGACGCCTGATCCCTCGGTGGTGAATCCGACCTTTTACCGATTGATTTACACGCGGGATACGGCCCGAAACACGGACGACGTGGCGTTTTCGCCGACTTCGGTCAGTTACGACCCGGTTCAGGATCGGGCCGTGTTGAGCTTTGGCGACATCAACGATCCGACAGCCGCGTTGCACAAATTGATCGACCCATCGACGGGGCTGGAGATTGGGTACGGCACATTCCGACTGCGGGTCGGCACGAATGAGAATGCGCCCGATCCGCTGCGGGAATCCACGCCAACGGCGGCGTTGGAACATGATTTCGGAACGGCGGAAACGGTCAAGGTTCGGTTTGAGGCCCGGCAGGATTTCGCGAAGGCCTCGTCGCTGACTTACACCCGGGCCGACTTGGGCCCTGGAGTCCTTCCGGTCGTTACCGCGGTTGGCCAGCAGGTCTTCGTGACGCTCAATAACAACAGCGCGTCGCCGACGACGGCGTTGCAACTGGTCGCGGCGATCGCGGCGGATCCGGCGGCGGATTCCCTGATTTCGGCGACGGTGCCGGTGGGCAACCCGACGACCGTGATCGGCTTGGGAGTGAACGGGCCGGTGCGGTTGACGTTGGCTGGTCTTGGTTCGAGTTTCCCGATGGCGACGGAACTCGGCAAACTGGACCTGGCGGAAAACCAGAATCAAGCCATCAACGCGGCGATCGATCCGCAGCCTTTCACCTACGCTTTTCCAGGCGACAAAGACGAGCCGGGCCACCGCAATTTGCCGGACGAGGCGGGGAACGGCAACGAGCAGCACATCAACTACGCGTTCGGTGTTGACACGCTGACGGGTGTGCGGACGATCAAGTATAACTTCCGGTCGGATTACGGCCTCGATCCCCTGGGGAACGTATTGGCCAATGTAATCACGGACGCTCAGAAGCAGCGAGTCCGCGAGGCTTTGGAACTTTGGACGCGTTATCTTGGCGTTCAGTTCATCGAGACGTCGAACGAGGGTTTGACGGTGGCGACGGGCGACCTGCGGGCGCTCAATACCAACGCGCCGGACGTGCGGCGGGTTTCGAGCGGCGTGGTGCGGGTCGATCCGAATTACGTCAGCAGCTTGATGGTGCTCGACACCAACAACGTGTGGACCGACACTTTTGGCGATTCGTATTTCCGCAGCGCGATGCAAGGCATCGGCTTCATGTTGGGGTTGGGGAGTTCGCCCGAGTTGCCGGGGGCGAACGAATCGATATTCCCGAGCGACTCGGATGTGATCCACGGGCAGTTGCTGCATCGTCCGGACAGCAACGACATCGACTTATATCGCTTCACGGTCGATTTGTTGCCGGGCAAAACGGGCGTGTTCAGCGCGGAGACGTTCGCGGAGCGGCAGGCCAATTCAAGTCTTTTGGATTCCGTCCTGCGTTTGTATCGCGAGACCCCGGCGACGGCGGCGGTCGCGGAAACCGATTTCAACTCGGGAGGGTTGGTTGGCGTTCGCTTCACCGCGGTAAACGTGGGAGGACTGGGGAACGAGTTCAAGGTTTCGTTCTCGAAGACCGATCGGGGCGCGGGCGCCGCGCCGCTGGTCGTGGTCGTGGGAGCGACGATCAACATCGATTTGAACACGGCGACGGGCAGCGAATCGACGGCGCTCGACGTGGTGAACGCGATCGCCGCGAACGCGGACGCGGCGGCGCTGGTGCGGGCCGAGTTGGTCTCGGGGGTTGGCAACGCGCCGATCACTCCGTTCGCGATCAATTATTCGCCGTTAAGCTTGTCGGGCGGGGCGGATGTGCGCCGCGAAGTGATCGCCCGCAACGACGATTACTACAGTAAGGATTCGTTCCTGAAGGTGTCGCTGGAAGCGGGCATCTATTATTTGGGCGTGTCGGCGGCGGGCAACGATGTCTACGACCCCACCGTCGAGGACACCGGGTTCGGCGGGCGTACCCAGGGCGCTTATCGCTTGCAGGTGAATTTCCGGCCACAGTCGGACGCCGAGGATGCGATCCGCGACTTGGATCGCCGCAGCGAGGGCTTGCCGGGAACGCCGCTGGACGGCGATGGCGATGGCCAAGCGGGCGGGCTGTACAACTTTTGGTTCCAGACTCGAAATCTGAATCGGGTCTTGGAGGTGTTGGGCGACGGCGCGTCGTTCACGGACGGCCAGATCGTGACGATCACCGACTATCAAGGGGTGGTACGGCGGTTTGAATTCAACACGGTGGGCGGAGTCGGGGCGGGCAACGTCGCTGTGAATCTCAGCCCGTCGGACTCGGCGGATGTGGTCGCCGAAAAGTTGAAGACTGCGATCAACAGCCCGAGCGGTTTCAATCGTACCGACTTCGCGTCGACGAGCGGCTCGCAGGTAACGCTGAAGGATGAGCGGACCGTTTCGTTGAGCTCGGGAATCGTCGGATTGCGGGCGCTGGGCAAGACGATTTACGTGAACAAGACGGCGGGGCCGAACGCGGACGGCTCGACGGCGCGTCCGTTCAACAACATTTCTTCGTCGTCGGTGCCGAACGCGTTTGGAGCGGCGTTGCCGGGGGACATTGTCCGGATCTTGGGGAACGGCGGATCGGACAACAATTTCGCCACGCCACGCGACAATTTCGCCTACGAAATCGGCTATGGCAGCGTGGCGAACCAGTTGCTCACCGATGGCACGACGATGGAGGTGCCCAAGGGAGTGACGGTGATGGTGGACGCCGGCGCGATTTTCAAGTTGCGGGCGGCGCGGATCGCGGTCGGCAGTTCGACGTTGGGCGTGGACCGCAGCGGGACGGCGTTGCAGGTGTTGGGCACGCCCGAACGGAACGTCATATTCACCTCGTGGTTGGACGAGAATTTTGGCCGGGACACCTTCACGCCGACGACGTTCGGCGCGAAGGGGGATTGGGGCGGCATTGTCTTCCAGAACGACCTGGACAGGGCCAAGGGGCAGCAGGACTACGAGAGCCGGGCGATCTTCTTGAATTATGTCAACAACGCCGATTTTCGGTTCGGCGGCGGCATTGTGAACATCGATTCGGTGGGCACGGTCGTGCAACCGATTCAAATGGTCGAGTCGCGGCCAACGGTCACGTTCAATCGCATTTCGAGCAGCGCCGATTCGGCCATGTCGGCGGATCCGGACAGCTTCCGCGAGACGCAGTTCAATACGCCCGAATTCCAATTGTCGGGGGCGTTCACTCCCGAGTACGGTCGGGTGGGTCCGGAGATTCTCGGCAACCGCTTGTCGGATAACTCGATCAACGGCCTGTTCGTCCGGATTTCCACGCCCAACGGAGCGGCGACCAAGGTCTTGTCGACCCAGGGCCGTTTCGACGACACGGACATTGTCCACTACATTCCCGAAAATCTGACGATCCGGGGCACGCCGGGCGGGCCGATCCAGGACGCGACGGTGCTGCCGGTCAATTTGATCACCTTGACGCCGATTTCCGCAGGTGTTTTGCCCGCGGGAACGTACTCGTACCGGTTCACCCTGGTCGACGCGAACGGATATGAAGCTCCGCCGTCGGCGGAGACTTCCGCCGCTTCCCTGGCGACACGTGGCGGCGTGCGGTTGAACAATCTGCCGATCGCTCCCAGCGGTTATGTCGCCCGCCGTGTTTACCGCAGCAATGACGGTGGCGCCTCGTTTGAATTGGCGGCGTCGATCAACAGCTCGGACTTGTTCTATTTCGATGACGGCAAAACGCTTGGCGGCACGCTCGACCGGTCGGTGGTGGACCGCTTGCGTCCCCGGCTGGACGGCCGGTTGGCGATTGACCCGGGCACTGTGGTGAAACTGGAAGGCGCGCGAATCGAAGTCAGCTTTGGCTCGCAACTGATCGCCGAGGGCACGGATGGCCAGCCCGTGATTTTCACGTCGAAACTGGATGACCGCTTTGGGGCGGGCGGGACTTTCGACACGAACAACGACAACGCGGCGGGCGCGGGCGAGCGTCAGCCGTCGCCGGGCGACTGGGGCGGCCTCTATGTTGGCCACACCAGCAAGGCCAACTTCGACTACGGCCTGATTGCCTACGCGGGCGGCATCACCAAGCTCGAAGGCACCTTCAAGGCGTTCAACGCGATCGAAGCGCAGCAAGGCGATCTACGGCTGGCCAACAGCATTCTGGAGGGGAACAGCAATGGCCAGGGCGGCCAGGGACCTGGCACCCGGCTCGGCCGCCTGGGCAACGCCACCGCCGTGGTGTTTGTCCGCGGCGCCCAGCCGTCCATCGTCGGCAACATCTTCCGCAACAACGACGCTCTGTCGGCCCCTGGCAGCATTGGCGACCAGCCGGCGATTTCGATGGATGTCAGCTCGCTCAGCTACGTCAACACGACCGACCCAGGGCGGGAAACCGGGGCGATCGGCCGGTTCGAGCAATTCGAGACGAATGCCGGTCCGCTCGTGCGGCTCAATCGACTCTCCCGCAATGGCTTCAACGGAATGCGGATTCGGGGCGGCACGTTGGCTACGGAAGGCGTGTGGGACGACACGGACATCGTCCATGTGCTCTCGGGCACCGTGACGGTTGGCAACTTCCACACCACGGGCGGCTTGCGTCTGCAGAGCAGTACGACCGAGAGCTTGGTGGTGAAAATGGAAGGCGGCGCCGGCATCACGGCCACCGGCACGCCGCTTAACATCAACGACCGCATCGGCGGTTCCGTGTATGTCTTGGGACAGCCGGGCCATCCGGTCGTGCTCACCTCGATCCACGACGACACCATCGGGGCGGGACTCCAACCGGACAACACGCCGCAAACCGACACCAACAACAACGGCATCGCGTCGATTCCCCGCGCGGCCGATTGGCGCAGCATTCTGCTCGACCAAAACAGCAACGACCGGAACGTCGATATCGTGATGGAGGTGGAGGCGCCAACCGCCGACGCGCCGGGCACGAACGCCGCGCCGCAGACGGCCCAGGTGCTCGGATCGCTCGCGGCCAACATCCAATCCGGCGACGAGAACCTGCGATTGGGGTTTGAGGTACGTGGCTTCCTCAACGATCCCAAGGATGTGGACGTCTACAGCTTCACGGGCTACGCGGGCACCGAGGTGTGGCTGGATATCGACAGCACCAACCAGGGGCTCGACTCCGTCATCGAACTGCTGAGCGCCGACGGCATCGTCATCGCCCGATCGAACGATTCGACGGCCGAACAGACCGGCGCGTCGCCGTTGTACCGCGACCCGAGCGTTCCCTCTCAGTACGTCAATGGTCTTGTGAAGTCGCCGGCCAACCAGCGGGATTTCGGAACGCTCAATCCGCGCGATAGCGGTTTCCGCATCATCCTTCCCGGAGCGATCGGCAAGCAGTCGACATTTCATTTCCGCGTGCGGAGCCTGAGCGACGACCTAACCCGCACCGACCTCGGCCAGACTCGCGGCAACTACGTGGTGGAGCTGCGAATGCGGGAAACCGACGAGGTGCCCGGATCGACGGTCCGCTATGCCGATATTCGCTTCGCGACCAACGGCGTCGAGGCTTACGGTCTGCCAGCGCATTCGCCGCTGTCGGGCGAAGTTTCCGAGGATTCGGAAGTAGCGCCGGGCGGCGCGCCGGAGGCGAACAACGGCACGATCGATCCAACCGGCGCCTCAGGCTCCGGGGCTCAGTATATCGGCAACTTGTTGGCCACGGATCGCGCGACCATGTCGATCGGCGGCTCGCTCAGCGGCACCGGCGACGTGGACTTCTACGAGTTCCGCACGCAGTACACGGCGATAGCGGGCGTGGCGGGGCCGCAGCTCTACGTTCCGATGACGTTCGATGTCGACTACGCCGACGGTTTCACGCGGCCCAATACGAGCATCGCATTGTTCCAGCGGGTGACGCTGCCGGCGCCGTTTTTCACCACCCAGGACCAATTGGTGTTGATCGGCCGCGATTCGAATATCGCCGAGGACCGCGCGCGGCCATTCTCCGGCTCCGACGTGTCCGACCTCTCCCGCGGGTCGGGCGGCGTTCAAGATCCGTTTATCGGCATGGTCAACGTGCCGGCGACCAGCACGCCGTACTACGCGGCCGTGTTCCACAACCAGCAGATTCCCGCCGAACTGACCCAGTTCACATCGCTCGATTCGGCCTATCCGCTGATCCGGCTCGAACCGGTGAATTCCGTGCGGCGGATCGCGGACGACCGGATCGGAACATTCGGCGGCGCGACCGCTGATCCGCCTGTGGTCCCGCAGTTGCTCGACCCGAATTTCTCTGGCGGGACCGGCAATTTGTGGCGGGTCACTTCCTACGAGCCTTCTCCCAATCCCCAAGGCCACGGATTGAACCCGTCGTTCGACGGCAGCCGACTCATCGGTTCAGGCATCGTCTACGACGTCGAAGGCAACGACACGCTGGCGACGGCCCAGACGTTGGACGGCGGCGAATGGAGCCTGTTCTTCGACGCCGCGGTCGGCAACCGGTTGGCCAACACGTCGACGACGGTGCCGCATATCGCCGTCAGTGGCCGAGGCGACGGAACCTCTGATTTTTATCGGTTCAATGTGCCGACGGACGGTTCACAAATCGTGCTGGACATCGACGGCGGCAGCAGCGGCCAGCCGGGCACGATCAACACGCGGATCCGCCTATATGACCTGGCGGGTTTCCTAATCGCGGAAAACGATGACGCCGCGACCACCTTGGGCCAAGGCGGCTCGACGAGCGTCCAAGACGCCTTTCTCGACGCGACCCTCGCGGCGGGCGACTACATCGTCGAGGTTTTGCAATCGAACGGCTCGGCGCCAGCGCCCGGCCAGGCCTACACATTGCAGGTCTCGGTCCCTAACCATCCGCTGGGCGCTGTGGCGGCGGGCGGTGGCCAGAGTTTCGCCTTCCGGAATCCCCTAGGCGGCATCGGTACGGGCCTTCCTTCGACCAACGTCTTGCCCAGCAACTCATTCAGCCTGGCGGGATACTCGGCGGACGACAAGCCAACGCTGTACTTCACTTACTTTCTGGAAACCAGCTCTGTGGGCGACGGGTTCCGCGTGTACGCCAACGACGGGAGCAGTCGGGTCCTGCTCGCGTCCAGTGTGCCCGCCGATTACTTGGTCGGCAATGTGCGTCAGTTGTTCGACCAACGGCTGACGACGAATCAAAACTGGCGGCAGGCCCGCGTCGACCTGGGGAGGTTCGCTGGCGCGACGAATGTTCAACTCGAATTCGAAGTAACCACGGACGGCGTCCTGGATACCAATCCGACCGTGGACGGCGTGTTCGTGGACGACGTCATCATCGGCTTCGCCGAACGTGGCGAAATGGTGACGCGGCCCATGGGATCGGCCAGCGCCGATGGCACGTTCGTGGACAATCCGATCACCTCCGAGGCGCCGCCGGGCGAAATCGCTTCTGGGGCGTATCAATTGGAAATGCGGCTCGGCACGCCTTTCGCCGTCGCTCAATTGGCCGCTCCTAATGTCTTGAAGCCCGTCCTTAGCTTCGACACGAATGACCGCCTGTCGGATCAACTAACGTTGTTCGCGGCCAATGGTTTCGCCATCAGCGACGGCGAGACGTTCGATTTGACGGACGGCGTGGGCCGGTTGACGTTCGAGTTTGACTCGGACGGCGCGTGGGACGCGAATCATGTGCGGGTGCCGTTCAATGACGCCGATTCGGCGAGCGTGATCGCGGCGCAAATCCGCGATCTCGTGAACAGCCCCTCCGTCCGCGGAGTGCTCGACATCCAGGCCGCCTCGGCCAATGGCGTGGTGACGGCTGGCGTCGTGTCCGACGAGCGGGTGAATTTCTTCGGCAACATTGCGCTTCAACCGGCCCCCGTTTCCGCGCTGCGGGTGGTGCGGAACGATTACTTTGGCGATGCCAATGTCTACCGCGACCAAGGTCAACTGCTCATCCATTCGAACACGATCACGCAATCGCGGGATTGGGGGGTGCTGATCGACGCGGGAACGCGGGATACGGAACCCGGCCGTTCGATGCCGTACATGCAGTCCCACCAGGGACCGGTGCGCAAGTTCCCGACGCTCAACAACCGTTCGGGAGATACGGCCGCCTCGGGCGGATTGGTACCTGGAGCCGTGGTCCAGAACAATGTGATCTACGGCGAGGGACTGGGCGGAGTGCTCGTTAGCGGCGATATCGCGCCGCTGGAAATCACCACCCGCAATCCCTTGGTTGTAACCGTTTGCCCGACCGGTGACGGGACCGTCAATGGGACAACTTCCGGGGACCGGTATCGCGACGGCGAACGATTCACCCTGCGTTTCGGCGACCGCGATCTAGTGTTCGAATTCGAGGAAGTCGCTGGCGGGTCGACCACGGTGGCTTGCGCTGGTAGCGGCACGGGGGGCGGCAACGGCTTCGGCGTCGGCAATGTGCCGATCTATTACCGGCATACGGTTGGCAGTGTTCCTGGCTACAGCATGCGGGAAATGGCCGCCGCCATCAGTTCGGCCATCGCTTCAGCGTGGTTTAGCGGAAACGGCACGACCTACAACCTTGGTTCCACCACGATCGAGGACAGCCGCCGCATCGGCGGCGCGGTGGCGGGGGCGACGCCCGCCGTTTACGCAGCGCACCTTTCGAACTGGAACACCGATCCGCTGCTTCTTAACGACATTCGCCGCCTCCCGCTCGCCCCGTCGCCCGTCCCGTTCGTGCGCGTCGTTAACAACACCATCCTTGGCGACAACGGCAATGCGGGCTTCAATCCCGATCCGTACGCCGAGGCGAACGATACGCTGTCCCAGGCGATCGACACGAAGCAAGGGCGGCAGATGAAGCCGCTGGCGTACTCAAGCCCCACGACTTCCCTGGGCGTCAGTTTGGCGTCGATCGGCGACAACCCGCTCTGGCGGCTCGACCCGTCGCTGGATGTCGACTTCTACCAGTTCCAGCTCGACGTTGGCGACCGCGTCACCATCGACATTGATACGGTCGTCGGCGCCAACTCGCTCAATTCGTACCTGCGTCTATTCGACGAGGTGGGCCGTGAACTGGCCTTAAGCGACAATACGCCGGCGCCTGGTGAGACGGGCGGTGGAACCGATTCGTACATCGATTTCACAGCGACGAAAAGCGGTACCTATTATGTCGGCGTGAGCGGTCAGGAGAACCAGAAGTACGATCCGAATTCGCTGAGTGGCCGCATGCCGTCCACCACGCGTGGGCGCTATACGATCAACGTCGATGTTTCGGCGCCCCGCATCGGCTACATCGAAGTGGCCACCGCCAACGTCGCGACCGGCGCGGCCTTTCAACTCACGGATGTCGCGGGCAATGTCGTGGTGTTCCGTTTCGGTGCGGCCGGTCCTGGAGAAGTGCTCGTCCCCAACGGGTTCACGCGCCGTCACGACCAAGTGGTCGCCATCCGCGACGCGATCAATGCCGTGTCAAGCCGGGTCGGCCTGTTGAACAACATTCAGAGTCTGCCCAACGCGCCTTTCACGGTGCCGGCCAATCCCAACGTCCCGGTGGTGGCGAGGGCGTTCGGCGGCGCCAACGGCGGAATTGGACCAGCGGGCGGGACCCGCGATTCCAACACGTCGACGGGCTTCAACTTCGCCGCCAACTCGTCTTCGCACTACGTCGAAATCGCGAACATCGCGGACATTACGTCGCTGGGCGGCGTGACCGTTGGGCCGTCGGGTGGCGACAATGGCAACAATTACATCGCCCAGACGGGCGTGTTGGCCACCGAACGCACAAGCCCCACGCTGCTAAACAACATCCTTGCCAACCTTGACCGTGGCTACGCGAACCTGGAAGTGGGCAATGGCATCACTCCTGGACCAAACATCTTTGACAATTCGTCGGTCGTGGCGGGCACCGCATTCCAAAACAATCGGAATGGCGACACCGATGTGTCGGGCGTGGGGATTGACTTCAACATCCTGCTGACGGGCACCGAGGCGTTCCTCGAAAACTCGGCCGACCGGAACTACTACCCAGAGGTGCCGTCGCGGGTCATTGATAGCTCGATCAACGTGCTCGAGGATCGCGATGACTTCGCCACTCGTATCAAGGCCCCGCTCGGCCTGCCTGCCTCGCCGATCTACGCCCCGTCGCTCGACGCCGTCGGCGCCAAGCGGATCGACAATCCGACCGTGTCGTCCCCGCAAGGCCTAGGCGACAACGTGTTTAAGGACCGCGGCGCCTTGGACGTCGCCGATTTCGTCACGCCCACCGCCGAACTGCTCTCGCCGCGCGACAACGATTCGCTGGGCATCGACCGCGATCCGGCGTCGACCGTGGTGCAGTTGGCCGATGGCGTCTATACCCAGTTCACGGTGCAGATCGCCGATCAGTTCGGGGCCGACAACCCATTCCCGGGAACAGGCGCGAACGATGGCACGATCCAGACCCAGCCGGTTCAGGTCGACGAGGCCGGTCTGCAATTGACGCTCAACGGACCCGCCGTAACGCTGTTCGAGGACGGCAAATTCCTGCGGGAAGGGTTCGATTACACGTTCCGCTACGATCCGATCACCGACAAAATCATCCTCACGCCGCTCGCTGGCATCTGGCCCAACGGCCGCGTCTACGAAATCCGCCTGAACAATCGCGATCGGTTCGTGATCGACGCACCCAACGGCGGTTCGATCCTCGACGGCGCGTCGTTCTCCATCACTGACCGCACTGGCGCGAAGATCAACTTCGAGTTCGACAGCGGTTACCGCCTGCAAGTTCCCCAAACCCTGAACCTGCTGGTGCCGGTCGCCGGCGCGGGAACGGGCGGCATTAGCGACGGCCAGAAGTTCGCGGTCAATGATGGAAAACGCTCGGTCACCTTCGAGTTCGATGCCAACGGACTGGCGACAACCGGCAACCGTCGGATTCCGTTTGTGGCTGGCGATACTCAAGACAGCATCGCCAATGCGATCGTCGCCGCGATCCAGTTGGCGGTGTCCAGCGATGCGTTGACCGGCATCACGCCGCGTTATCTGGGCAACGGCGTGATCCACGCGGGCGCGACCGAGGGCACCTCGTACGCGACCGCCGGTTCGACCTTGTCCACGAACTTCACGCAGGTTCCGACAGGGCTGGTGGTGCCTGCCGCCGGCGTCTCGCCGGGCGGAATCGCCGACGGCCAGACATTCCGCATCACGAATCCGCAGACCGGCGTGACGGAAATCTACGAGTTCGACGATATCGTGAACAACCCGGGCGTGTTGACGGGCAACATCGCGGTGCCGTTCGTGCCGACCGCCACCGTCGATGACTTGGCGAACGCCATCGCGCTGGTGATCAGCAGCAGCGGGCCGGGCAACAACAGTGGCACGGGTGTGGTCGCGGTGGGCGAGGCGAACGGCCGAGTGCGTTTCACCGCCGCGCAGAGCTTCCACATCGTGGATGTGTCGGGAACTCCCGCC
>JBIKVL010000598.1:0-3733 GCA_044356875.1 Pirellulaceae bacterium
TATCCCAAAATTGTTTACGGAACATTGAACGGTATTGTGGTTCAGAGGGTGGGGTTCCGAGTTCCGAGGGCCGTTGAACTCGAATGGAGGACCTGCCCACTGCCCACTGCCCACTGCCTGGTGCCAACTGCCTGGTGCCCACTGCCTGGTGCCAACTGCCTGGTGCCAACTGCCTGGTGCCAACTGCCCGCTGACAACTGACAACTGACAACTGACAACTGACAACCTGAAACCTGAAACCCGGCAACCTCCTCTGTCCTCCGTTCGTTGACCTGTGTGAATTCCAGGGGTAGATTTCGAAGACCTTCGCCTTGGAAGCGCGGGCCAAGCGTGACGGGCAAATCGCGGGTCGAACCGGTGTGGACATGACGGTGACCTATTTCAAGCGGTACCGAATGGAGTTCGACCTGTCGCGGTTGTTCCGCGAGCCGGAATTGCCGTTGCATTATCGGCTGCTGCGATGGGACGAATCGCTGCTCATGGCGCACGCGGACGCGAAGTACCGCAGTTTTCGCAGCGAACTGGACGCCAATGTCTTCCCCTGTCTGGGCGACCGCGAGGGGTGCCGCCGATTGATGGGAGAAATCGCAAGGCGGAACGGCTTTGTGCGGGCCGCCACGTGGCTGATCCAATGGTGCGGCAAGGGCGACGAGGAGCGGGAGTATTGCGGCACGATTCAGGGAATCGTCGACTTCGATGGAGTCGGTTCGATCCAGAATCTCGGCATCACGCCGGGCCATCGGGGCAAGGGGCTGGGATCAAGCCTGCTCTACCATGCGTTGGCCGGATTTCGCGAGCATGGCTTGCGGCGCGCCACGCTCGAGGTGACCGCACAGAACAGCGGCGCGATCCGCTTGTACCAGAGGCTGGGTTTTCGGCGGACGAAAACGGTGTATAAAGCGGCGGAGGTCGTCTGCGGATAATCCGGCCGGCGGCTCGTTCCTCCCCCTGCTTTCGCGAGTCTTAGGTGACGATTCATACGCACGCCTTCGCCAACGGCCTGACGCTTTTGGCCGAACCCATGCCCTGGCTCGAGTCCGCCGCGTTTACTCTGCTGCTGCCAGCAGGCTGTTCCCGTGATCCCGACGGCCGTTCAGGACTGGCCAGCCTCGCCTCCGAATTGGCCCAACGCGGCAGCGGCAAACGCGATAGCCGGCAATTCATCGAGGACCTCGAGCGGATCGGGTGCGACGCGTCGGCGTCGGTGGCGGCGGCCCATACGAGTTTTGGCGGGGCAATGCCGGCCGAAAACCTGGGCGAAACGCTCGATATCTTCGCCGACCTCACCCGCCGCCCGCACCTGTCGGAAGATCAGTTCGACGACGCCCGGCAGTCGTGCATCCAGGAAGTGCTCGCGCTGGAGGACGAACTGTCGACCCGCGCGCTTCATCGCCTGCGGTTCCGCCACTATCCGTCGCCCTGGGGGCAGTCCAGTTTGGGGACGGTTCCCAACCTGGAGGCCGCCTCGCTGGACGACGTCCAGCGATTCGTCGCTTCGCTCTACCAGCCGGCGGGCGCGATCTTGAGCATCGCCGGCAAATTCGACTGGCCCTGGCTGCTCGATGTGGTCGGCCGACTGTGGGGCGATTGGAAATCGCGACCGCTCGCGGACCAGCCGCTCGGCCAGCGTCAGGGCGGCTACGAGCACATCGCGCACGAGTCTTCGCAAACGCATATCTGGTTGGCTTACGACAGCGTGCCGTACTCGCATCCCGACTACTATGAAGCCCGGGCGGCGGTGGGCGTGCTGAGTGACGGGATGAGTTCGCGGCTGTTCACGGAAGTGCGGGAAAACCGCGGCCTCTGCTATTCGGTCTCGGCGTTTTGCCATTCGCTCCGCGACCGCGGTTCGATCTTCGGTTATGCCGGCACCACCACGGAACGAGCGCAGGAAACTTGGGATGTGATGCTAGCCGAATTCCAGAAGCTGGCGGCGGGCGTCACGGAGGCCGAACTGTCGCGGCTGAAGGCGGCGCTCAAAAGCGCGCTCATCATGCAACAGGAGTCGAGCGCCTCGCGGACCGGATCGATGGCGTCCGATTGGTATCACCTGGGACGCGTGCAAACGATCGACGAGCTATCGCGGATCGTCAATGGACTGAGCGTGGACCGCATCAACCGCTATCTCGCCGCCCATCCAGTCCATACGCTCAGCGTCGTCACGCTCGGCGCGCAAGCCTTGCGAATCGCGAATGCGTGAGACGCCGAGCGGATTGTTCAAAAAGCCTTCGCGAAAACGCTCTGAATTAAACCACGGATGGCACGGATGAAACGGATGGAATTGGCAATGAATCCAGTCGCTTTACCGGTTGTATCCCTGGAATTGGAAACAGGCACTAGGATTTGTGCGTTCAGCCAGGAATTGCCTTTTTCCTATCGGTGTTCATCCGTGCCATCCGTGGTTCCTAATGTCCTCAAACGCCGCAGCTAAACGCCGCCTACCAGATCCGGACCGAGGAGCCGCATGATGGAATTCCGCCGCGCCGAGTTGCCCAACGGGCTCGAAATCATCGCCGAGTGCATGCCGGGAGCGTATTCGGCGGCGTTCGCGTTTTTCGTGCAGACGGGCGCCCGCGACGAGACCGACGACGTCTCTGGCGTGAGCCATTTTCTCGAGCATATGGCGTTCAAGGGAACGCATCGGCGATCGGCCGCCGATGTGAACCGCGAACTGGACGAGATCGGTTCGAACTCGAACGCCTACACCTCCGAAGAGCAAACCGTGTATCACGCGACCGTGTTGCCCGAGTACCAAGGGCGGGTCGTGGAATTGCTGTCGGACATGATGCGGCCCGCGCTGCGCGAGGACGATTTCAACACGGAAAAAAAGGTGATCCTCGAAGAGATCGCCAAGTACGACGACCAACCGCCATACGGCGCGCACGACAAATGCATGTCGGCGTTCTTCGGCGCCCATCCGCTGGGCCGCAGCATTCTGGGCACCAGCGAGTCGATCGAGGCGCTCACGCCGGAACAGATGCGCGGGTATTTCGAGGCGCGGTATAGCCCTGCGAATATCGTGTTGGCGGCCGCCGGGAACGTGGATTTCGACAAGCTGGTGGCCGACGCCGCCGAGTGGTGCGGGGGCTGGCGGCGGCACGACGCGCTGCGGGCCACGCCGCGAGCCGCCGCGCGGGCCGGGTTCCACCTGCTGCGGAAAGACTCCGCCAAACAGCAGTACACGCTCGAACTGGGAGCCTTTCCCGCCGCCGCCGATAGCGACCGGTTCGCCGCTCGGTTGCTCTCCACAATCGTTGGCGACGACACGGGCAGCCGCTTGTTTTGGGAACTGGTCGATTCCGGCGAGGCGGAATACTGCGGGATGTCGAACTATGAATATCAAGGGACGGGGGTCTTTTCGACATACCTCTGCTGTCCGCCCGAAGTCGCCCGCGAGCTTTGGACGCGGATGGACGCCTTGTTGGCGGACGTGCAGGCCAACGGCGTCACCGACGACGAACTGCAGCGCGCGAAAGCGAAACTTTGCGCTCAGATTGTCCTCAGCGCCGAGCGACCCGCGAACCGGCTGTTTTCCGTGGGAAACAACTGGATTCAACGCCGCCTCTATCGCACGGTGCGCGAGACGGTGGAGCTCTACCGAGCCGTCACGCTCGCGGACCTGCGGCGTCTGCTGGAAGCCTACCCGCTCACCGACCGCACCACCGTCACGATCGGTCCGCTGTCCAAGTGGTAAATGAACGCATTGCGACTTGACGGCTTACCGCCAAGTCGT
>JBIKVL010000599.1:0-3726 GCA_044356875.1 Pirellulaceae bacterium
CTGCACCATAACGTCGGCGGATTGCCGGCCGAACTGGGGTTCGAACTGGTCGAGCCGCTGCGGGACTTGTTCAAGGACGAAGTCCGGCGCCTTGGGTTGGAATTGGGCCTGTCCGAGGATCTGGTATGGCGCCATCCGTTCCCCGGACCCGGCTTGGCCGTCCGCTGTCTGGGCGAAATCACCAAGCCGCGGCTCGAGATCTTACGGGCGGCCGACGAGATCGTCGTGTCGGAAATCAAGGCGGCCGGCTGGTACCGCCAGACGGCCCAGGCGTTCGTAGTGCTCTTGCCGGTGCGGTCGGTTGGCGTCATGGGCGACGCGCGCACCTACGACGAGGCGGTCGCCGTGCGCTGCGTGAACACCGACGACTTCATGACCGCCGATTGGTCGCGGCTGCCCTACGACCTCTTGGCACGCATTTCCACTCGCATTATCAACGAAGTGAAGGGTGTGAATCGCGTTTGCTACGATATTAGCTCGAAGCCGCCCGCCACGATTGAATGGGAATGACATGGGACAGCAGTATATTTTCACGATGGAGCGGCTGCTGAAGAAGCATGGCCAACGCGAGGTGTTGAAGAACATCTGGCTGGCCTTCTATCCGGGCGCCAAGATCGGCGTTCTCGGCCGCAACGGCTCGGGCAAGAGCACGCTGCTGCGGATCATGGCCGGACTCGACAACGACTTCGACGGCGTCGCCCGCCTGACCGACGGATTCACCCGCGGCTACCTCTCCCAGGAACCGCAGCTCGATCCGCAGCTCGACGTGTGGGGCAACGTCTGCCAAGCGGTCAAGCCGCGCCGCCAACTGCTCGACCGCTACCACGAAATCAGCGGACTGCTCGCCGAGCCTTTGCCCGAAGACAAGATGGAAAAGCTGTGCGACGAAATGTCGCGGCTGCAGGACCGGATCGAGGCGACGAACACCTGGAATCTGGACCACGAAATCGAAGTCGCGATGGAGGTGATGAACCTTCCGGACAAAGACGCCGACGTCACGAAGCTCTCCGGCGGCGAGCGTCGCCGCGTGGCCCTCTGCAAACTCCTGCTGGAACGCCCCGACCTGCTACTGCTCGACGAGCCCACCAACCACTTGGACGCCGAGGCGGTCGCTTGGCTCGAACGCCATTTGGCCGAGTACGCCGGCACGGTGGTCGCCGTCACGCACGACCGCTACTTCCTCGACAATGTCGCGAAATGGATCCTTGAGCTCGATCGGGGCCAGGGCATTCCTTGGGAGGGCAATTATTCGTCGTGGCTGCAGCAGAAACGTGAACGGCTTGAACGCGAGGAAAAGTCCCAGCTCGCTCGCCAAAAAACACTCGATCGCGAACTCGAATGGGTCCGCATGGCGCCACGCGCCCGACAAGCGAAGAACAAGGCGCGTTTGAAGGCCTACGAAACGTTGGCCGCCCAGCGGTTCGAGGAGCGTCCCGACGAGTTTGAAATCCAGATTCCGCCCGGCAAACACCTCGGGGAATTGGTCGTCGAAGCCCAAAAGGTCACGAAGGCCTATGGCGACAACGTGCTGGTCGACAATCTCACATTTCGCCTACCGGCCGGCGGAATCGTTGGCGTCATCGGACCCAACGGCGCCGGCAAGACAACCTTGTTTCGCATGATGATCGGCCAGGAAAAACCGGATGGTGGCACGCTCCGCGTCGGGCCGACCGTCGAGTTCGGCTATGTCGACCAGAATCGCGACGCGCTCGACCCCAACAAGACGGTCTTCGAAGAGATTTCCGGCGGTCTCGATCAACTGGAGATGGGCGGCCGAAAGGTCAACTCGCGGGCCTACGTCTCCCGGTTCAACTTCCGCGGCACCGACCAGGAAAAGAAAGTCGGCGTGCTCTCCGGCGGCGAACGCAATCGCGTGCATCTGGCGAAACTGCTGCGACGCGGCTCGAACGTGCTGCTGCTCGACGAACCGACGAACGATCTCGATGTCGATACGCTGCGGGCGCTCGAGGAAGCGATTTTGAACTACGCCGGCTGCGTGGTCGTCATCAGCCACGATCGCTGGTTCCTCGACCGGCTCGCCACGCACATCCTGGCGTTCGAAGGGGACGCCTACGTACACTGGTGTGAAGGCAATTTTCAAACTTATGAAGAACAGCGGAAAGAGCGTCTCGGGATTGCCGCCGACGAGCCGCGCCGGTTCCGCTACAAGAAACTGCTGCGTTCCTGAAATTGCTGCGTTCCTGGAATTGCTGCGTTCCTGGAATTGCTGCGTTCCTGGAATTGCTGCCGTCCTGACCGCCAGTCCCTGGGAACCCGTAGCTTCACGCGTCTCCCGACTCACGACCACTTCCAAGCTTTTTTCCTGGAGTTTCCTTCGTCATGACCGTTCTGCATTCTGGCACTTCGAAAGCCTACTCGAAGAATTTCGGCATCGCGTTCCAAGACGCGCCGGCCTCCACGACCGCGTCCCCACAGTCCGCCGCCAAGTCGAGCTCCAAGCCAAGTGCCAAGGCGAAGAGCGGTGGTGGAGCGTCTAAGGCGGTCGTCAAAGGCGCGTCGAAGGCGGCCAAGGCGCCTAAGACCGAAACCAAGCCCGCAGTGAAAACATCCGCGAAAGCGGCCACCAAGTCAGTCACCAAGGCGGCGGCCCCCAGCGCGAGCAAGGCGGGCGGCAAGCGAGCGAAAGGGTAGTTGCTAGTTGCTAGTGGGTAGTGGGTAGTGGGTAGTGGGTAGTGGGTAGTGGGTAGTGGGTGAGTGGGTGAGTGGTGGGTAGATGCCGACTGCCGACTGCTGACTGCTGACTGCCGACTGCCGACTGCCGACTGCCGACTGCCGACTGCGGTGACTTAGGTTCGGGTAGATTCCGCTGTGTCGTGTTAAGGGCCATTCAGGACGATGTTTTTAGGCGGAGTTGCATCTCATGGCTAAGCGGGCGTTCGCGATCGGCGCGCATCCGGACGACATCGAGTTCTTCATGGCGGGCACGCTGCTGTTGCTCAAAGCGGCCGGCTACGAAATCCATTACATGACGGTCGCCAACGGCAATTGCGGCTCGACCGTCCACGATCGGGAAACGACCGCTCGGATGCGACGGGACGAAGCGCGGGCGGCGGCCGCTCAGGCGGGCGCCGTGTTCCACGACAGCCTCTGCGACGATATCGACATCTTTTACGACCGGGAAACGCTTGCCCGACTTGCCAGCGTCATTCGCGACGTCGAGCCGGAGATCATCCTGACGCATCCGCCGATTGACTATATGGAAGATCACACGGCCACGTGCCGATTGGTTGTCACCGCCGCATTCTGCCGCGGGATGCCGAATTTCCCCGTGAATCCGCCGCGGCCGGTGGTCTCGCAACCGGTCACGATTTACCACAGCCAGCCGTTTTGGAACCGCACGCCCTTGCGGGAACCGGTCGAGCCCGACTTTTACGTGAATGTGTCCGAGGTGGAAGAGCAAAAGGTCGAGATGCTGGCCCTGCACGCCAGCCAACGGGATTGGTTGGACTCGAGCCAAGGGCACGATTCCTACCTGCAAACGCTGCGGAATTTGGACGAGGAGGTCGGGCGAATGTCGGGGCTGTTCCGGTGCGCCGAAGGCTGGCGGCGGCATCTGCATCTCGGTTTTTGTGGCGAACATGACGACCCGTTGCTCGCCGCCCTGCATGACAAAATTCTCACCGCCCGCCAGTAGTGCAAGCGTGCTGCGGTCCTCGTTGGTGCAGTCCTCGGAATTTGAGTCCCCGTTATCCGCCGAGCGGATTT
>JBIKVL010000600.1:0-3724 GCA_044356875.1 Pirellulaceae bacterium
GCGGCCCCGCCTCGAACATGCGTGTGCTCGCCACCGCCCTCGCCGCCAAGGACAAAGGCGGATCGGGCCGCCACGAACCGATGCTCTTCACCGTCTCCTACGGCCAAGGACGGATCTTCCACACCCCAATGGGCCACGCCGACTATTCGCAGGAATGCGTCGGCTTCATCACCTCGCTGCAACGCGGAGCCGAATGGGCGGCCACCGGCCAAGTCACGCTGCCGATCCCCGCCGATTTCCCCACCGCGGAAAAGGCCTCGCAGCGGAAATTCAACGATTAACTAGTTGCTAGTTGACGAGCGGTCAGTGACCGATGACCAGTGACCAATGACCAATCTCCGATGACTAGCAACTGACAACTGGCAACTGGCAACTATGAACTAGCAACTAGCAACTTCCTGCAAGCGACGTTCCCTCGCGGCCGAACGCTTGGCCGGTATACTTGCCCAGGGCGTTCGGTTTGTCGAACGCTCGTCGGCAGAGCATCTTCCGATCGTGTTCGAGCGAGATTGAAGTCGCCATTCGAGGCCCCGCCCCTTGAAGATCATTCCCTACCCACATCCAACGCTGCGTCGCGTGTCGAAGCCGCTCCGTCGAGTGGACGCGGATTTGAAGTGTTTGATTCGCGAGATGTTCGATTTGATGTACGCCGCTCGCGGCATCGGCCTTGCCGCGAACCAAGTCGGCGTGCCGCTGAGGTTTTTCATCGTCAACTTGGCAGCCGAGCCGGACAAGGGCGAGGAATTGGTGTTCATCAATCCAGTGTTGTCGCGGGCCAAAGGCTCGGACGAAGCCGAAGAAGGTTGCCTGAGCCTTCCCAGTTTGTACGGCAACGTGTTTCGTCCGAAGCAGATTCGCCTCGACGCCTACAACCTCGAAGGCCAGCCTTATTCGGCGACGCTCACCGGGTTGCTTGGAAGGTGCGTACAGCATGAATTCGACCACTTGGACGGCATTCTCTTCATCGACCGGATGACGGACGGCGCTCGGGCGAACATTCGCGACACGCTGGAGGAATTCCAGATCGACTTCGACAGCCGACGGTCAGTGGGCGAGTACGGCGATGACGCGGCGATCGCGGAAAGCTGGCGGCAGTGGGAGAGTCGTTACGCTTAGGGAAGTCGACGCATGCGATTGGTCATGATGGGAACCGGACCGTTCGCGGTGCCGACCTTCGAAGCCTTGCTCGATTCCAGCCACGTGGTGCTGGGCCTCGTGACTCGGCCGGCCGTGGCTGGCCCCCGCGGACGCGCGCCGGCCAATCCGATGCGGGAGGCGGCCGAGCGGCGGGGCGTTCCTGTGTGGGATCCGGTCAACGCGAACGAAGACGCCTTCGTGCGGCAGCTCCGGGAACTGGACGCCGACTTGCTCGTGGTGTGCGACTATGGGCAGATCCTCAAGCCGCCCGCGCTTGCCGCCGCGCGGCTGGGCGGAATCAACCTGCATGGCAGCCTGCTGCCTCGCTATCGTGGCGCGGCCCCTGTCCAGTGGGCGGTCTACGAAGGAGACGCCGAGACGGGGGTGAGCGTCATCCACATGACGCCGTTGCTCGATGGCGGCCCCGTACTGGAAGTCCGCCGAGTGCCCATCGATGACCAGGAAAACGCGGCCGAACTGGAAGCGCGGCTGTCGCGGTTGGGTGTCGAACCGGTGCTCCGAGCGATCGAAACGCTGGCCGCTTGGGACGGACGAGCCGTACTCGGGGAGCGGCAGGATCCGACGCTCGCGACCAAAGCCCCGCGGATTTCCAAACAGCAGGGGGCGATCGAATGGAGCCGACCTGCGGCGCGGATCCGCAATCAGATCCGCGCCTTCCAGCCCTGGCCCGGCGCCTACACGTTCTGGCTCGACGCCCGCGGCGGCCCGCTGCGGATCGCCATCCAGCGGGCCGCCTGTCTCCAGGACACCCCGGCGGCTGTCGAGCCGTCGGCCATGGCCGCTCCTGGAACAGTCGTAGCGGCCAGTGGTGGCGTGCTGGAGATCGCCGCGGGCACGGGGCGATTGGCGATCGAACAGTTGCAGGTGGCCGGAAAACGTTCGATGAGCGTGGCTGAATTCCTTCGCGGGTACCAAGTCGCCGTTGGCGATCGCTTTGGTTCCGCCCAGGCCGAGAATGAATGATCCGAGTGGGACTAGGGAACGCCGGCCAGCGGATGCTCGCCAGTCGCCGGGTCCAGGAGCGGGAGCGGAGTCGATGAAGAAGTTGTACATCGAGACAGTGGGCTGTCAGATGAATGTGCTGGACAGCGAGATGGTGGTGGCGAGCCTCCGTCGGGAAGGCTACGAATTGACGGCCGATTTGCCGTCGGCCGACACCATTCTGTTCAACACATGCAGCGTGCGCGAACAGGCGGAAAACAAGACCTACAGCGCGTTGGGACGGCTCCGCAAGTTCAAACGGGACAACCCTGAAAAGATCGTTGGGGTAATGGGCTGCATGGCGCAGAAGGACCAGCGGCTGGTGTTCGAACGGGCTCCGTTCGTCGACCTTGTGGTTGGTCCGGGCCAATTGCAACGAATTCCCGAACTGCTGCGGGAGATTGAAGCGGGCGGCGGCCCGCAGATGGCGGTCAGTCTGGGACGCCGCGATGGATCGGCCGACGAGATTCGTCGGAGCCACGAGACCTTTGATCCGCTCCGCGATCCGACCATGCGGCCGACGCCGTTCCAAGCGTTCCTGCGGATTCAAATTGGCTGCGACAAATTCTGCACGTACTGTGTCGTCCCGATGACTCGCGGACCGGAACAGGGGCGGCCGCCGGCGGAGATCGTCGCCGAGGCGCGGACGCTGGCCGACCAAGGCTGCGTCGAGATCACGTTGCTCGGCCAGACGGTCAACAGTTACCGTTACCGCTCCGAAGGCCGCACCACGCGGCTCTCCGAACTGCTCGGCAGCCTGCATGAAATCGAGGGCCTGCGGCGGATCAAGTTCGTTACCAACTACCCCAAGGATATGACTCGCGATCTGCTGGAGGCGGTCCGCGACTTGCCGAAAGTTTCGCCCTATCTGCACGTGCCGGCGCAGAGCGGCTCGAACCGGATCCTTGAGCGGATGAAACGCGGCTATACGGTCGAGGACTACCGGGAGATGATGGCGCGGATTCGCGAACTGGTGCCCGCCGCGGCCGTGACCAGCGACTTCATCGTCGGCTTCTGCGGCGAGTCGGATGCCGAATTCGCGTTGACCTACGACCTGGTCGCCGAATGCCGGTTCAAAAACAGTTTCATTTTCAAATACAGCGAACGAACCGGCACGAAGGCGGCGGAACTCATGCCCGACGATGTGCCGTACGACGTCAAACAGTGGCGGAATAACGAACTGCTGCAACTGCAAAACCGCATCGCCGAGGAACTGAACCAGGAATTCCTCGGGCGGACCGTCGAGGTGTTGGTGGAGGGGCCGAGCGATTGGCAGAAGCGGCAGGCCGAAACGGGCCCGATTTTGCAGCTTACGGGCCGCACGCCCTGCGACCGCATCGTGGTGTTCGACGGCGCCCAGCGGCAAGTCGGCCAGTTCCTGCCCGTAGCGATCTACGAGGTCAGCGCCCACACGCTGTTCGGCGCCGTCGTAACGCAAGAGGTCGGCCCCGAATTGCTCAAAATCGGGTAGCGAAGGCCCGGCGCAAGCCGCCGGTTTATCGGGCGGATCATTCCGTATCCGCCTAGAACCGGCCGCTGGCGCGGCTCGGCTGATGAGGAGGGCCGCCGGTTCATCAGCCGGACG
>JBIKVL010000601.1:0-3723 GCA_044356875.1 Pirellulaceae bacterium
GCCGAGACGTCCGTGAATCGTCCCTCGCCCTCGTTGCGATAGAGATACGGAAAGGAGCCCTCGAACGCGACCGGCGGCCCGTAGGCGCGTCCGACACCGACGAGCCGGAAATCCTGCGCCTTATCGATCTCCCGCGACCATCGCACATAGTTGCCGACGAACAGATCGAGGTCGCCATCGCGGTCGTAATCCAGCCACGCGGCGCTGGTGCCCCACGCGTCCGCCGCTCCGGCCACGCCCGCTGCCGTCGTCACGTCGGTGAACCGGCCTTGCTCGTTCCGATAGAGCCGATCCGGGCCGAGCGACGACACAAAGAGATCGCGCCAGCCGTCGCCGTCATAGTCGGCCACAGCGACGCCAGTCCCGTAGAACGGCACATCCAAACCCACCGTCCTCGTGATGTCCTCGAAGCGGCCCTGCCCGTCATTGCGGTAGAGGGCCATGGTTGGACGTGGCGTCGACTGCGACGAACCGTCGGACGGTTCATTCCACGGCCAGCGATCGCCATTGACGAGCAGCAGGTCGGGGTCGCCATCGTTGTCGTAGTCAAACCAGGCGCAACCGGCACCCATGGTTTCCGGCAGCAGCTTTTCGCCCGTCGCGCCGTTCGTATGGATGAAGCGGATCCCCGCATCGCGTGTCACGTCGCGAAACGGCGCAACGGGCGGCGCGACGGCGGCTTTCGCGCGCAGCGTGGGCGCTTCGAGCTTCGTCGCCGCGGTGGTGGTGTCCCGAGGCCGGCGAGCGACGACGATCACGATGGCGGCGAGCACGCCCACGGCGGCCAGGGCCGCGATCACGATCAACGACCGCCGGAACGCGCGGCCGATCACGGCGTCGTCGCCGCTGGAATCTCCGCTGTCGCCACCTGCAACTAATCCACCGCCCGCAGCTCCACCGCCCGCGGATGCGGCACCACCCGCAGCCATATCGCCGCCACTTTCGCCTTTCTGCCCACGCCCGGCCTTATTGCCCTTCTTCATGATCTGGCCGCTCCTTGTTCGGCTGGTTGCCAAGCTGGTAAATGACCAGCGCTTCGGCCGCATGGTTGGCGGCCGGATATTTGCGACGCGCTGCGGCGACCGCTTTGTCGCGGGCGTTGTCGTCGGGTTTATAAGTTTCGTGCAGCCGTCGGTGGCGTTCGGCCCGTTCCTGATCGCCCAGCAGTTTATGGACGAGGTGGAGGCCATGGTGGGCGACGACGTTTTCGCTGTCGATGGCCAGCGTCTTGTCGAACTGCGCGGCGGCGGCGCGGAGCAGTTCATCGCGGGCCGCCTTGCGGCTGGGACCGAACTGCTGTTTGGCGCGTTCGAACAGCGTGTTGCCCAGTTCGTTGATCACTTCGTAGTCGCGGCTAAAGTCGAACCCGCGACGGACCATTTCGGGCGTGCGATCCTCGAGCACTGATCGGAAATTGCGTTCCGCCGCTTCGAGGTGTCCCTGTTGGCGATTGAGCAAGCCGCTGAGCCAAGCGATCGTCTGGGGCGGGGCGGGAGGATCGGTGGCGGCGGCGGCTCGGCCGATCGCCGCCACCGCTTCATCGATACGCCCTTCCGCGTTGAGCACTCGGGCGAGGTTGAGCGGCCCGTCGTAGCGTTTGAGCTTTTCGACTTCCGCGAACGCCTCGGCCGCTTGCCGCAATTCGCCTTTCGCTCCGCCTTGCCCTTCTAAGAACAGCCCGATCCCGTAGTCGTTCCAGCGCTGCCAGAGCGGGATTTCCACGGCTGGGTTGGCCTTCGCTAACGGGGAAACAACGCCAGCGGCCTCCACGGGGAACTCGACACGGTCCGACGCGATCACCGTGATCGGAAGGTCGTTCTTATAGGGCGTGCCGGGCGTGTGGCCCGGCAACCCGTGATCGTTCGGTTTGAGGCTGTTCGCGACGAACTCGAGGTACTCCTGGTCGAATTTGCGGTAGAGCAGCCGCGCTTCGACCACTATCGGTTCGCGGACGTCCGCCGGCACATCGAGCGCATAGTGACCCACGGCGGCCGCTCCCGGCGGTATCTGGTGGTTGTACAGCGGCACGAAAATGTCTTGAGCGTTCCGGCGATTGATGCGATTGCCGTGGCGATCGAGCATAAAGACATTGAAGAAATACGACCAGCGATCGACCTCGCCCCGTTCGTCGATGCCGCCGCTGCGGCCGATCACTCGGCCGCCGCTGGTCGCGGTGACTTCGAGCCAGATTTCATTCGAGTCGGCGGTGCCTTGGGTGAGCGGGTGGCCGAGTTTCAGCGTGCGGATCACGGCTTCCAACAGGTAGCTGGAGCCCGGCTTCAACGCGGGCACGGAAGGTCGCAGCGGCGCGTGCAGACGGCCGTCGAGGAAGCCTTCCGCGCCGCGTTCGCGGACGCCAAACAGATCGACTCGAGCGCTCCCCTTGAGGAACTCTTGGTGTTCGCGCACCGCTTCGGGCGCCTTCATCCAGTGGCCGATCGCCGTGTTGGCAGCCGGGAAGCTATGGCTGTGGATGCTCGGTTCCCGAGCGTCCTCGAAGAACGCCGTCGCCGCTCGGGCCCCAAAATCGTCCGATTTCTTGAGCGGCATGTGGCAATCGGCGCAGCGCGATTTCGCCTTTTCCGGGTAATAGAAACTACGGGCGCCATGGCCCGACGCCCCGCTTAACAAATACGTGTCGTAGTGGTTCTGTCCGCGGAGGAATTCCTTGTAATGGGTCACTTCTTTCGACAAGTCCACCTTGTGGCAGGTCGAACAGAATTCCGCCGAGCGGTAAAAGTCTTTCATGAACGTCTTCTTGTGGAAGGACGGCTTGGCCTTGACAAGCTGGTTGTTGACCCATTGCAACAACTGGTTTTCGCTGTAGGCGAACGGGTAGTGCATCGGCTCTTCAAGCGTGTAGTCGGCGTTGCCCCGCGTGCTATCGACCGAGTGGATCGAATGGCATACCGTGCAGGTGATGCCGGCATGCGCGGTCGGATCGTTGACATCGTCGTAATGGGGATTGTCGAAGGCGCCGCTGAGAAACGGCACGGGATCATGGCAGCCAGCGCAGAACCGGGCCGCTTTGACGTCGCCTTGGCGCTTGAGCGACACCGCCCGGGTCTCCCGGACGCTCGCCAAATACGCGGGATTGTTGAACGAGCTGAAATGATGGGCGCTGTGGAACCAGCCCTTATAGGCGTCCTGATGGCATTTCAAGCAGTACTCGTCCATCATTAAGGTCCGGGCTGGCACGAAGTCGCCCGTAGCCGTTTTGGCCCGCGACGGCTGGAAGTATTGGATGCCCTCCTGCGAGCGTTTCGCATACCAACGGCGCGGATCCTGCGAATGGAAGAGCATCATCACGCACACCACGGCGGCGACCGCGCCGAGATAGCCGAACCCAATCCGCCACTGGATCCGTGGACCCGCTAAGCGATGCAGCCAGTAGAGCCAGACAGCGGCGACCGGGCATGCGACGTGGACCCAGTAGACGATCGAACGACCCAGCGGCTGTTTCAGTTCGAAACCGCCGGCCCTTGTCAGAAGCAAGCCCGTCAACAGAACGGCCACTCCCGCCGCGAACAGCGCGTAGCCGATCCGAATCGCCCGCTTGTTCTTGCGATGGCGAGTCGACCAGAGATGGCCGACGCCGAACAGCAAGTACGGGACAATCAACAGGAGCCCGAGCGCGAGATGCGCCAGAAACATGTACTGGTAGAAGTAGTCCTGAAAAATCCGCTGCTGCCAGGAAAATGTCGCTGCGAGCCATTCCAAGAA
>JBIKVL010000602.1:0-3721 GCA_044356875.1 Pirellulaceae bacterium
GCGAGCCACGACGCATCGTGATCGCCTCGCGCCCCCGCGACTGCCAAAAGGCTTGCTGCGAAGCGACTCACGCTCTTGCTCCCACTCTCGCAACCACTCTTGCGCCCGCTCGCCATCGTCCCGCCTTTCATCCGCGTGTCGCCGCCGCCTTCCGCCGAAAACCGTGTATGGGCACCGTGAACGGCCACCGCGATTTCCGCCTCATTTCACATTCAACCAAATGCTCTCCGAGTGGCTGTTGAACTCGGGAGCGTACATGCACTGGATCGAGGCCACGCCCGTTTGGTAACGGCCGCGCAGTTGCACGCGGGTCGAGTACTCGAAGACGTACGTTCCCTTGGGCAGATAGTCGATGAAGAAGTGGCTAGCCGTGTCCCGAGTCGACTCGTAGTAGCCCAGTCCATCCTGGTAACGGTAACGGCTGAGCACATTGACGGGCTCGGTGCCCGACCCGCGTTGATCCTTCAAATGAATGAACTCCATGTCGCGGTCGACACGCAGTTCCACTCGCACCACCAGTTCGTCGCCGACGTTCACCGCGCCGTCGACAACGGGCGTGAGCGTCGGTCCCTTCTTGGATGGCTGTTTCACGAACAGCGTTTTACGCAGCTTCAGCGGCGTGCCATCGTAGGCCGTGACCTTGGACATGTCTTCGAGGTACTGCCAATGGACGGAGCCCCAGGCTACGCCCTCGTCGGTCTTGCGGAGCGTGACGCGCCCCAGTTCCGGCTTGATGTCGCCGCCCGAACGACGTTCCTCGAAGAAGCCCGTGCCCGCCTCGACCTGTTCCGGCCGGATCGGCTTGCCGCCCAGCGAGACTTCGACGAGCGCATCGGAGGCCAACTGGTTGGCGCCGCGCAGCAGCAGGGCGTAGACGGCATCGGCGGTGGCCTTCGTCGTCTTCCAATCCTGCGTTTGTTTTTGTTTGAGCAACCACACCTTGCAGTCCTCGACGGCCTGGGCGTCGCCCATCACTTCGTCGAACAGCTCGATCATCATCGCCTGCGTCTCGATCGGCGCCCGATACCACCAAAACGAGAGTTCGGTGTCACGCCAGAACTTGCCCATTTCCTCGGACGAGACCGAGCGTTCTTCCAGCGAACGGCCAATCCCCTTGGCCGCTTGCGGATCGCCGAACCGCCGCAACGCCAGCGCGAGATGCGCTTGCGATTGGCGTTCGCCAAGCGCCAGCCAGTGCCGCCTGGCTTGGCCGAGCCAATAATCCACCGCCTCCTTCTTTTCCGGCGCGATCGGCTTGTCTTCGAGGAAGAACCCGCGGCAGTACAGGTAGAGCGCGATCGTGGTCGACAGGTGGTTCGCGTCCTTGTCCTTGCTATGCCGCACAATATCGCGGTACCTCTGATCGACCCAATTATCCAGCCGTTCGAGCGACCGGATCGCCGGCCCCATATCGAGTTTCACGCCGAGATGCCGCAAACGGCCAAAGCCGGTCGTGATGTACAGCGTGATGTATTCGTTGCCCGGCCCACCCGGGAACCATGGCCACGAGCCATCTCCCTGTTGCGATTCGGCGAGCTTCGCCATCAATCGCTCGGTCTCGTCCTGCAGCCGGTTGTCGTCGAAGAGGATGCCGACGTTGCGTCGCGATTGGCTTTCGGCCTCGGCGTCGCGGACCCACGGGGTCTCTTCGAGCATGACCGCCTTGAGATCCTGATTCTTCGTAAGCGGGCTGTCGAGCGCGGGCGTTCCCTTCCACTGATCGAACACGCGTCGGATCTTGGGATCGCTGGTGGCGATGTGCCGCGCCAGCGCGTTCGCATACAGCCGATTGAACGACTGCTCGGTGCATTCATGCGGAAACTCCATCAAGTACGGCAGTGCCATCACCGCGTACCAACTCGGATTCGACACCATCTGCACGCTGAGCGTCTTGTGCTTGAGCGTGTCGGACTGGCCGGATTTCAATAGCCGCTCGAAGACAAATTCCTTGGTTTGCTTGCCGCGAATCGGCAATGGAAGCGACTCGGTGACGAGAATGCGTCGCGACAGCACCGGCAGCATTCCCTCTTCGCCATCCGAGACGCGTCCGGCGGACCCGACCACCTTGTAGGTCACGAACGAGGCGTCGTCCGGCACCGTCAGCTTCCAGGCCAGCGTGCGTGATTCCTTCGACGGCACGTCGAACTCCAGTTCGGCGGCCGAGTTCCCATAGGCCGCATCGACGGACGAGCCGGTGCGGGCGTCGGCCAGCGCCAGTCGCGCCTTGCCGGTTTGACGGGTGGCCGATTGGTTGGAGACCTTCACCGTGAACTCAAGCGTGTCGCCTTCGCGGGCGAACCGCGGCGGGTTCGGCTGCACCATCAATTCCTTCGCGGTGACCACTTTGTCGGTCAGCAGGCCGCTGCGGAGTTCCGCATCGTGAGCGAAGCCGAGGAACTTCCATTCGGTCAGCGCCTCGGGAATGGTGAATTCGATCCGCGCTTCGCCATCACTGTTGGATATAAGCGTCGGGAAGAAGAAGGCGGTCTCCTGCAGATTCTTCCGCGCGGCGACCTTGCTTAGATCGGGACCGCCGGCCCCTGGTCCACCGCCCGGTCCGGCTTCGCCCTGGGCGAAACGCTCCGCGCCGTCCGGCGCCGCCTTCGCGGCGGCCATTTCCATCCCGTTCGCCATACCGCGACGCATGTCGGCGCCCAGCCCGCCTCCCATGCCACCTGGCGCCATCGCCGCCATCGGAGCCGCCATCGGAGCCGCGTCCGCCATCATCGGCATCGCTCCACCGCTTGGCATTCTTCTGAACATCATTCGGCCCGGCATGCCTGGCATTCCTGGCATTCCCGGCATGAACGCGCCGATCAATTCGGCGGGGAAGGACCGGTAACGCAGCGATTCATCCCGATAGTCGGCACGCCATTGACCAAGTAGGTACTGCAGCATCACTCCGCGGTTGTCAAAATCCGAATGAAGGTTCGATTGATCGGTGCGGAAGACGCCGAACGAGTCGATCCAGTTGTGCGGCGCGAAGACATCCAGCGACGCGTCGTACAGACCGGCCACCATTTCCGCCGCCGCCTTTTTCGCGTCGGGGCCGGTAACCACGGCCGTCCAGGTGACCTTTTGATTCGGTTCCAGCTTCGAGACAAACCGTTCCCAACGGACGGCGAGCCGTTTGTTGGACCATGGCACGTCGACATGTCGCGAATGCAAGTATGCGCGGTTCTCCTGGACGTGCGTCACCCGAACCGTGAAGCCACCCCGCATCGCTTCGGTGACCGCGCGTTTCAAGGCGATCTGCGTCTTGCCGGCCGCCGTCCAGAAACGCTCGACGACCGCGCCGCGATGTTCGAATTCCACATAGGCGCGGCCGCTCTTGTATCCCGTCCCCCACAGCGCGGTGAATTCCTCCCCGGGCTCCGTCGTCCATTTGGGAGCGACGAAGAGATCAGGCACTTTGAGTTCCAGTCGGTCGGCCGCCGGCGCCAGCACGCGGAATGGCAGTTCAGCCGTCACGGTTTTGCCGAAGGCGTCGCGGGCTTCATACTTCGCGCGGTAATAGCCTTCCGGCAACTTGACCGAAGCCTCGGCGGTTCCCGCCGCCGCCGTCGTCACTCCTTGCTCATGCACCAGCGGACCGAGCGGCCAGGATTCCGGCCGCGATGGATCGGTCGGCGGGGCCTCGCGATTCGCCGGTGCTTTCACGGCCACGGCCGGCCGTCCCGCAACACCCCGTCCCGGCGCGCCGCCGCGTTGTCCACGGCGC
>JBIKVL010000603.1:0-3720 GCA_044356875.1 Pirellulaceae bacterium
CCTTGAGCACTCCGCTGGTCACCTTGCCTTGGTCGTCCACCACGAGCACCGACTCGAAGTTCTTCGCGATCGTCTTGTTCGGTAGCACGATCGATTCGAGCAGGTAGGCGGGCGACTTATCGGCGCCGATTCGCGTCAATTCAGGACCAACATCGCCGCCGCGGCCGTGCGCTTTATGGCACCGCACGCACGACACCTGGGCGCGTTCAAAAAAGATCGCCGCTCCGCGCGCCACATCGCCGCCAGCCAGCGATTCGGCATGCGCCGAAAGCGGATCGTTGGCGTCGCGCAGCGCGAGGTATTTTTCGAGCCGGGTTCGGACGGTGTTATTCTTCCGGGCAGTGGCGGCGGCGACCAGATCGAGCCGGCTATCCAGTGGCACTTGGCCAGCAAGCAACGCATCGAGACTCTCGGCGAGGATTTCATCCGCGCCGGGTTCATTGAGCGTCGCCAACGTCGCGAACGTGGTTTGGCGATCGGTGATCGAAGCGGACTTCGCGGCGTCACGCAGGGCCGCCAAGCTTTCCGCTGGCTGTAGTTTCGCGAGCACGTCGCGGGCCGCCGCGCGAACGGACGGCTGGCCATCGCGCACCGACTTGCGAGCCAGCTCGAGAATCTGTCCGTCCTTGAGCGTAGCCAGGGCCCGCAAGGCGTCGGCTCGCAAAGCGTCCGACTGCTGCGAGTCGGCCAGCAAGCCACGAAGCACGGGCCCAACTTCCTGAATCCCCATCGCCGCCGCTCGCTTCGCCGCCTCGGCACCCGCCTTATCGGGCCGCGCCACCAACGCGGGCAGCACCGTACGGAAGGCGTCGATCGCAGGCTGTTTCGAGCGGGCAGGCAGAGGCCGCCACATGTTGAGCAAGCGATCCAACGGCGCGGGCTGGTCCCAATTCGCCAGCATTTCGATCGCTTCCAACCGCATCTTTTCGGGCGTGCCAACACGCGCGGCGGCCTGGGCGATCGCCTGGGCCTGCGCCGCGCCGCCTAATCGGAAATTGGCGTTGAGCACGCGACGGGCCAAGGCGTCGTTCGTCAAATCGCGACTGGCCAGCGACGCCAGCGCCGGCAACGCGGCGGGCAACGGCTCGTCGTGGATCCCCCGCGCCGCCTCGACGACCACTCGCGGGTCGGTATCGTCAAGCAATTGAGCTAGCTCGTCACAAGCCAACCGCCGCAGCACAACCGCCAACCCCAGCCGAGCGGCCGGCGACGGATGTTTTAACTGGCTCAGAATCGCTTGGCGTTCCGCCGTCTTCGCGCTGTCCACCTTCGCTGCGGCCGCTGTTGGGGTGGCTGGGGGCGGGGCGGCTGGGGTCGGGGCCACTAGTTTCTCGGATTCCCAACCACGGTAGCCGCCCACGAGCGCCAAGCCGAAGATCGCGGCATGGCGGAGGGCCGGATCTTGGTCGTTGTTTGCCGCCAGCAGTTCCACGAGCGGCCCAACCGACTCGCGGCCGCCCGTCTTGCCCAAGCTGATCGCCGCGAAATAACGCACGCGGTCGCTGCTGTCCGATAGTCGCTCCACGAGCTTCGCGGCGGCGCCACGCATCCGATTGTCGCCGGCCACTTTCGCCGCCTGCGCGCGGACTTCGCTGTCGGCGTCGTCGAGCAATCCGATAACGCCGTCGGCCAGATCGCTCGACGAATCTCCATTGGCCGCCAGCTGCCCCAGTCCCCAGACGGCATGGATCCGCGACAGCGTGGTGTTCGCTGTGGAATCACCAGCAGAATCGCCAGCGGAATCGCCAGCGGAATCGCCAGCGGACTTGCCAGTGGACTTGGCCGCCGCGAGCAGTTCGGCTTTCGCTTGGCGATCGACCAAGGCGAACTGCGCGGACTGCCGAATCCGCCGGTCGGGATGTCCGAGCAACTTTCGGAGTTCGGCGGACGAGCGGGCTGTCCAGTCGCCGGCGAGCAGTTCCTTGACCTGGCGGGACACCGCTGAACGGGACTGTTCGGGATCGAAGAACCGATGAATGCGGCCTTTGTTCAGGCCGTTCCAGCCATCGACCCAGTCGCTGACGTAAACGGCTCCATCGGGTCCGAAATCGACGTCGGTCGCCAGCACGTTGGTGATCGAAAACTCCTCGTCCACTACTTCGAAGAACGCGCCTTTCGGCTTCACGCGGAAGGTGCGGATTCCGCTGCCTCCGGGACCGCCGCGGAAATCGCAGAGGAAGAACCGCTGGTCGAAGTGCGGGCCGAGTCCGGTTCCGGGGTAGAAGGCGAGCCCCGAAGGACCGCTACCCAGATTGCGAATCGGCGGCGCGACGTAAGCCGGCTGTTCGGGGTTGGCCGGATGCCAGATTTTTTCCCGGTTGAAGGGGCCGCGGTCCGGCAGGTACTGGTACGACATCCGCCAGCCGGTGTCGCCACCCTCCATCACGTACACCCACCGCGCCTGGTCGCCACTGTCCGAGTTGTTATCGCCGGTGAAGAGGTTGCCGTAGTCGTCAAACGCCAACTCCTGCGGATTCCGCAGGCCGTAGGCGAAGACTTCGAGATTCGAACCGTCCGCGTTGCACCGGAACACGGCGCCGCTTTCCGGGTTCTTCCAGCGCCGGCCGTCGGCCACCACGTTGTATCCCCGGTCGCCCAGGCTGAAGTAGATCTTGCCATCCGGTCCCGCGATCAGGCCGTGCAGGTCATGACCGCGAAAGGCGTAACGCACGCCATAGCCAAAATGCAGCGACGTCCGTTCATCCGCGACACCGTCGCCGTCCGCGTCCCGCAGTTTCCACAAATCGGGAATGCAGGTGTAATAGACCGAGCCACGATGGAAGAGCACGCCAGCGCCGGTGCCGTCGCTAATACGGTTGAAGTGCTTTGCGAACACCGTCGACGAATCGGCTCGTCCGTCGCCGTCGCGATCGACGAGCAATCGCAGGCGATCGTCATGGCGAGTGAAATCGTTCGCTTTCTCCTTCAAGTGCTTTTTCACGTAGGCCACTCGGTCGTCGACGGTCTCCGCCGCCAGGTCGTCGTTCAGCCAGTAGCCACGTCCCCGATTGTCCTCGACGCCTTTCGATTGCCGAAACGTCTCGCAGACGAAGACGCGGCCCTGCGGATCGATACCGAAGGCGACGGGGTTGGCGAGCATCGGTTCGGCGGCGAACAGCTGCCGCTGCCAACCGGCCGGCAGTTTGAAACCCGCCAGCGCTTGTTCGCCTTGATTCGAAGCTGGCGCGATCGATGGCTCCTCGGGCGGTCCCGCCGGTTCCACGGCGAACGCGGCGACGCCGCGGATCCCACCCGAACCGGCGACGAAGACCGCCGCGCACGCGAATCCCACGGAGACTGCGACCCGCAGCGCCCAACAAATGACTTTTGCTCCGCCGCGACCACGATCATTTCCCGCCATCGCCAACCTCTTGCTGATCGGTTTCCCAGATTCGCCCCAGCGTGGTTTCCGCTAATTACCCGCACAGCATAGCGATGGACCACGCTACGGTCCAACCGCACGTGCCAAGCCGCAGACGCTGGCTGGGCCGCAAAGCGAGATCGCCCGTTGAGAGCGGCTTCCGAGCACCGCACCGGCCGTCGCCTACGGCTCGGCGGTAAACGCAATACCGTTCAATGTTCCGTAAACATTTGCTGGATAGACGTTTGCGTCGCGGTTTTGCGGGGCGGTTGGAACCCGATCGTCAACAGTGCTACGGCACGTTTTCACGGGCGGTCAATCGTTGCCGATTCTTTGGCCGAAGGCCAATCTCACCGTAG
>JBIKVL010000604.1:0-3716 GCA_044356875.1 Pirellulaceae bacterium
CGCGACCGCCACGGCGACCGCCTACGAGTGCTCGCCGACACCCCGAAATTCCTCAAAAACGAACGTTTGCTGGCAATCGCCGTCGTGGATCCCCCGCGCGCAGCAGCAGCGGCGGCAGCGGCGGCATCGGCAGCATCGGTGTCCGCATCGGCAGCGGCGTCCGCATCGGCAGCGGCGCGGCCATCGACAACGTCGCCGTCATTGCCCGTCGCGACGGCCGACGCGGTGTCCACTGCCCCTGAAGCCTCCGAAGCCCCAGAAGACTCCGAAGCCGCCACAGCCTCCGCAGTTCGGACCGATTCGGCCGCCCTCCCCGAAGCCCAGCGGGAATTCCGCAAGCGTTGATCACGCCAGTGCCAACTTCCCGTGGCGTTTCGTGATTGGCGGCGATCGCTATACTGTCGCGTTTTCGGGTTTTAAGCCTTCCGGCGGTCAGCGGAAGCGAGGCGGGGGTTGAACGACGATGGGGACGAAGATTCGCGTGGGGATTCTCGGAGCGACCGGCTACACGGCAGTCGAGCTGATGAAGCTGCTTTTGCGGCACCCGCATGCCGAGATCACGGTGCTGACCAGCCGCCAAGAGGGACGGCCGCAAGTGGGAAATGTCCATCCGAGCTTGGCGGGGCGGTTGGATCTGTGCCTCGAGGATCTCGATCCGCAAGCAGTCGCTAAGCGAGCCGAGTGCGTGTTCAGCTGCTTGCCGCACGCGGCGTCGGCCGAGGCGGTCGCCGCCTTGCTGGAAGCGGGCGCTCGAGTGGTGGATTTCAGCGCGGACTATCGGTTGGACTCGGCCGCGTCCTACCGCGAATGGTACGAGCACGACCATCCCGATCCGGCACGAGTGGGCGCAACCGTGTACGGGCTTCCCGAGTTGTTCCGTGCGCGGATCGCCGAGGCTCCGCTGGTGGCCAATCCGGGGTGCTATCCGACGTCGGCGATCTTGGCGCTCACCCCGTTGCTCAAAGCGGGGCTGATCGACGGCGACGACATCATCGTGGATAGCAAGAGCGGCGTGAGCGGCGCTGGACGCACGCCCAAGCTGTCCACGCATTTTCCCGAATGCAATGAGAGCTTTTCGGCCTATGGCGTCGGTCGACATCGCCACACGCCGGAGATCGATCAAGTGATCGGGCGGGCGACCGGACAATCGGTAAGCGTGATTTTCACGCCGCACCTTGTGCCGATGGATCGGGGAATTCTCACGACCGCGTATGCACGTCCGTTGCGGGACGCCTCGGACGCCGAACTCACCGCCGCGCTGCGGGATTTTTATCGAGGCGAGCCGTTCGTGCGGGTCCGCGATTCGCTGCCAGCGACCAAAGATGTCAGCGGCACGAATTTCTGCGACATCGCGGTCCGCCGCGTTCGCCAGCGAGTGCTGACCATCAGTTGCATCGACAATCTCATCAAAGGCGCGTCCGGCGCCGCCGTGCAGAATTTCAACCTGATGTACGGCTTTCCGGAAACCACCGCCCTGCTGTGAGCGGCGGGGAGTTGTCGGTTGAAAGTGGTTGTCAGTTGTCAGTTGTCAGTTGTCAGTTGTCACTGGGCAGTGGGCAGTTGTTAGGTCTCGGGCGTCGGTTGTCGGTTGTCGGTCTGTGGCGAACGGAGAGCATGAACGATGGCGATTGCGGTTCCCCTGGGGTTTCGGTTGGCGGGGGTGGCGTGCGGGATCAAACGGGACAAGACGCGCGAGGATTTCACCTTGATTCACTGTCCCGACGGAGCGACGGCGGGCGGTGTTTACACTCGGAATCTTGTCTTCGCCGCGCCGGTGGCGTATGACCGCGCGCTCACGCCGTCGGCCGATATCCGGGTCGTGGCGGTGAATTCCGGAAACGCGAACGCCTGCACCGGAGACCGCGGGCATCGCGACGCGGCGACGATGGCGTTCATGGCGGCCAGTTCGTGCGGCGCGGTGGCGGACCAAGCGTTGGTGATGTCGACGGGGATCATCGGCGAGTTTTTGCCGATGGAAAAGATCGCGGCGGGGGCCAAGCTGGCGGCGACCCGGTTGGGCGACGACGAGTCGGCCTTTTTGTCGGCCGTTCGCGGCATCATGACGACCGACCAGTATCCCAAGTTCGCTTCGCGGGAACTGCGGATCGGCGGTCGCACGATTCGAATGGCTGGCATGTGCAAGGGAGCGGGCATGATCGGCCCGAATATGGCGACGATGTTGGGCGTCGTGATGACCGACGCGGCGTTGACCGCCGAGCAAACCCAAGCGGCGCTTACCGCCGCCGTCCAGCAGAGTTTCAACTGTATCGCGGTGGAAGGGCACATGAGCACCAACGACACGGTGGTGTTGCTCGCCAGCGGCGCGGCCGCGCCGGAACCGCTTGCCGGCGCCGACTTGGCCGCGTTTCAAGAAGCGCTCGACGCCCTCTGCGTGGAACTCGCCAAGCAGATTCCCAACGACGGCGAGGGCTCGGAACACTTGATCACCATCGACGTGGCGGGCTGCCGCGATCGGGATGGCGCGCGGCAGATCGCGAAAACGGTCGCGGAGAGCGCTTTGGTGAAGACGGCGATCCACGGCGCCGACCCGAATTGGGGCCGGATCGTGTCGGCCGCTGGCTATGCGGGCGTGACGTTCGATCCGGCGCGGGTCGGCTTGCGGGTAAACGGCTTCGAGCTGTACCGGGACGGAGCGCCGGTGCCGTTCGACGCGGCGGAAGTCTCCGCCTCGATCCGTGGGAACCGCGACACGCGGCTGGAACTGTCGTTCGCCGAAGGCGCGGCCCACTGTCGGTTCTGGACGAGCGATCTGGGGCACGAGTACATCCGCGTCAACGCGGACTACCACACGTGACCGCTAGGCACACGTGACCGCTAGGCCGTTCTACTGGGGCAGTTCGTCCAGCGCGCGATGGACGAGCGGCGCGAGATCGCCGTGGGCGCGGCAGCGGTCGGCGATCCGCGGATGGACAAACAGACGAACGCGTTTGACGTAGTCGTCGAATTGCCGCAACGCCAGGGTTTGCACCACGGGCGACACGTCGCCGAAAGCGCGGTAGCAATTCTCCTTCGCGAACAGCACTTCGACCTGGAATTCGACCTCGCGTTTCGCGGGCGGAGCGTCGAACAACACTTCGTGCGGCGCGACCGGTTCCCGCAATTCGGCCGCGAGCACAGCCGCGAACCGCTCGGCGGCCGCCACAAGCCAAGGATATGGCCGCCGCGCCAGCCGCTGGTAAATGTCCGGCTCTTGGAACAGGCTGTACTGCGCCAGCCGCTTGTGGAGCCGCCGCCGGTCGCCGAAGAGTCCATCGAGCAGTTCGGCCGCGCCATCGGACAAGTCAGCGGCCGAGCCAGCAGACGAGGAAGCGGCCGTCCGCATCCGCTCAATCATCGCGGACTCGGGGAGCCGGAACAGCGCGCCGCAGTCCAAGCGGCCGCGTTGAAGGTAGAAGGCGCGTTGCAGCATCGCCGTCGCGGACCGCACGGCGTGATGCCAATAGACTTCGCTGAACATCACATACCGCGCGAAGACCATCATCTCAGCCGCCGTCTTGCCCTTGTCCGTAATCGCCAACGAATCGCCAGCGGCGTTCAAACAGAGGCTGCCGACAAGACGTTGCTGGTCAAAATTCCGGCCGTACGGCACGCCGGCATGCAGGCTGTCGCGAGCCAAGTAATCCATTTTGTCGATGTCGATCGGACCGGAGAGAATGCTCCGCAGCAACCGCGAACGCGGGTCGGGACGCTTTTCA